>DAOWOG010000120.1 GCA_030642185.1 Helicobacteraceae bacterium
GTTTTATTCACTGCTGCCTTATTACAGTTACGGTTCATTCTATTTTACTTTTTTGGTCATGGATCGTATTGTTGCCTGGTTCAATGTCCATTATGAACTCGGTCTTGACTGGGCACTGATTGCATTGATCTTTCTTATGGGTATTACTGAAGTCAGTATTGCCGAATTTATGTACCGTGTCAATGATCGGGTCGTTAAGATCAGGTTTGATCATGCCGATGAATTTACCCGTGAGATCTACACTTTTTTTAAAAAGTTCAATCTCTACTTTATCTTTTTCTCCATGGCGGTTATAATAATGACTTATTATCTGATTTATGGTTTGTATGTGCATTATCATATTGCATTACTTGAAAATTTTTTACAGCAGCCGACACTGTTTATCTTTTTTGTAGCTTCATTTTCATATTTTTTACTGGTAAACAGTTTGATGAATATTTTGTTCATGTTTTCGCTTTCACGTCACCATATTCCTGTCAAATCAGTAGGATATGCACTTTTTGGCAATTTTTTTATCGGTATTATTCTGAGTCGTGCATTCGGTTATGAATATGCCGTATTCGGTCTGTTGGCCGGATCATTGATCTTATGGGTTATGACGTACCGGTCTATCCGGACGATGTTCAAAAATCTTGATTATTATTACTATTCAGCTTATTAGGAGTTTAAAATGAAATATTTAGTACTTGGATTATTCCTGGTTGTGTTCTTTAACGGGTGTTCTCAGCATCAGCCTGATGATATCGATCTACAGTTGGCAGAGAAGGACAATACCTACATATATGATATTAAACTGGAAGATATTATCAAACCGCTTGATGAGAAAAATTCAATGTTTGATCAATTCCCATTTATATCAAACGCTGCAAAAAGCAGTTTCAGAGGACGTTTTTCTTCCGAGTTTTATGAGAAACATAAAACAGATCTGCGTTCAAGCAGCCTGGACAAGGTAGATGTCTGGTCATTGGAGCGTGATCCGAAACAGCTTGATGTTATCTATACCAGGGCTATCTGGATAGAAGATTACAAAAATATCAGTGATGATCTTTTTGTCAATATCTGCTATAGCTATAATTTATCGGATGAACAGCAGGAAGTCTTGAAAGCGTGGATCAGACAAGGCGGGGTTTTCTGGCTCGAGAATGGCATTTATGCTACCGGTAATGAGATCGGTCTTAAAATAGATCTTCCTGAAAAACAGAAGTTTCTGGACTTTGAGGTTACTTCCACCCGTCATAGATTGTCAAAAACTGCAGATAAGAGCACGATGGTATTTAACCGGCTTCAAACCGCTTCGGAACTCGATGATATCCATTCGCTTCAGCTCAATCTCGATAGAGCAGATCAGACGTCTTTTATTGTTGACGGCAAGGGTATGATCGAAGATGAAGCCGGTAAAACAGTGTTGAGCCTGACACAGTTTGGAGAGGGGAAAATCGTTTCCATGTTTCCGTTTGAATCTTACGATGCCTATAGAGACGGAGAACTGTTGCGCTGGGATCTGCTTGAACTGCTTAAAACAGTCAGAATATCAGATATGACGACTCCGGCAGATAAAACTGTCAGTGAACCATCATCGCCGGAAACAGCGGCTGTACAGTCATCATCTGAACTGGTGCAACCGAAGACGAATGTCCAACCATCATCTAAACCGGTTGCACCAAAAATTATTGCTGCACCGGTTATTGTTGCTGCAGCTGTACCGGAAGCAGAGATCAAAAGAGGACGATGTATCCAGCTTTTCAGTGAACCAAGCAGGGCTGAAGCGCTTGAAGAGATTGAAAAAGCCAAATCCTTTTCGCTCTCACGCATCGTGAAGATCGGAAGCTATTATGTCGGACGGGTGGGAATGTATACATCTGATAAAGATGCAGCAGACGATTTAAGTCGTATACAAAAGAATTATCCGGGTGCCTATACTCTTAACTGCTTTTATGATCAAAAGGGAGAACGTGTTTCTATAACATCAACAGCGACTCAAAAAGGGCAATGTATCCAGCTGTTTAGTGAGCCCAATAGAGCTGAAGCATTTGAAGAGATTGAAAAGTCCAGAGCCTTCTCACATTCACGTGTCGAGAAGATCGGAAACTATTATGTCGGGCGGGTTGGTCTTTATTCATCCAAGAAAGATGCAAAAGACGATTTGAATAACCTGCAGAGTGATTACCCGGGTGCTTATATCCGACCATGTGTACTCAGCATACAAACCAATGGAGAGTAATTAGAAAATGCTCATAAATACGGCGATCTTGAGTGATGTTTTTATAATTTCTTTATGGAATTTTTTTAAACTTGCTCTGATGAGCAGTATCTTTTTTTACTGGATACCCCGCCGTATTTTCCCACAGACCATGATATACAATACTTTGGATCGCATCATGTTTAACATTATCTACATGGTGGGATTTATTATGGCCACGATGCCTGCTTTGATCTATCTGCATATCTTTTCGCTGCCGCTTTTTCTCTTGCTTCTGATTTTACTGAAAGCTTTTTTTGTACGCTATATCGATAAACAGAGTTTTTTTGACCGGCTTGTCGATAGACTGAGGGGCCTGCTGATCAAGACGCTTGATATGATCGATAACTTCTACACTTTGTGGAAAAGCCCTTCTGTCAAACACTCTTTTCATCTGTTTGAGAAATTTGAAAATGTCTCTTATGTGGTTGTGACAAGGTGGGTGTTGACCTGGCTGTTGTTTGGATATATCACCTATATAATTGCACTGGGCGGTTTTATCAGTTATGCCGATGGGGCTCCCGATGTTGCCCAGTTTGTGGAGTGGGTAGCTTCGCTGAATAACAACGTTCTTTTTCAGGATAATAAAACATTCGGCGCCGATTTTTACGGACAGGCCAGCATCGTGTTTTTTTTCCAGAAAATTACCAACATTGATTCGATTGTCCTTTTTAACATCTATCCGGCTCTATTGGTTCTGTTTCTTCTGTTTGGACTTTATTATGTTGTTTACAAATTAACACGTTCACCCTACAGTGCACTGTTCAGTGTCGTTCTTTTCGGGATCGTTTTCTTATCGCCTGCTGCCGATCTGTTTTTGGGACATATTTATTCGACAAGCCAGCCGACGTTGTTTGAGTGGTCGGGAATGAAATTTCATCTTTCCTGGCTCAGTGATTTTGATCCGGATAATCTTAAAGGGCACCTGTTTTCAATTGCTTACATTCCTTATGAACGGTATTCGTCAGGCCTGGCCTATGAGTTTTCATCATCATTTTTTCTGCTCAATATCTATTTTATGAGTACCTGGTTTATCACGAAAAAGCAGATTTACCTGATTTTATACGGTTTGACTGTTTTTTTGATCTTCACATTTCACGGCGGCGGTGCCTTTTATATCGTTGCTGCTGACACGCTTATCTTTCTCGCAGCCATTGTGTTTCGGCAGGTTAGCTGGAAAATGTTTATGACAGGATTACTGGTTGTTATCATCGCTTCCATATGGGGAAATCTCTGGATTTTATCCATGATCAAGTATGGTTTGCCCCAGGACTTTGGTGCAGCAGCTCCATTCCTTGATAAACTTTTTGAAACAAAAAAAAGTATTTCGAGTTCAGCGGAGAGTGGTGCAGAAATTGTCACGTATGCTGTTACAAACATCTATCAGATCAGTATTGTTTTTTTAATGTTGCTTTTGCCTCTGATGAGCCTGTTGAAAAAACAGAAATTTCTGTTTTTAGCGTTTTCTATGAGTATTATCGCAGTCATGCTTATCTATTTTGCAACAAATCTCGGATTGCCGCGTGCGGCAAAACACGCGAGGGCAGCCGAATACCTTCTGCTGGTATTTGCGCTTGGCGGCGGAATGTATTTTTCGCTGCTTGTGGTGGAACCGCTGCGCTATTTTTACAGAAGCTACGCCAAACACTTTGTTTTGGTAATTACTTTCATGGCATTGGTTGTGACGGTGATCATAACGCCAAGATGGATAGACGGCAAGCGGTTCATGATGCAGACCAATGCCATTGAGTATAATGATCTGGCCTTGTTACTCTACAATATCTCACGTAAACACCGCTCTTTTACCTGGACAGTTGTATCGTATGTGCAGATCTATCCCAAAGTTCTCGGTAAGGGATTTCATATCAATACGCATGATTTTCTGTTTGACTATAATCCGAACGAGCATTACCTGGAGATACCGACGGAGTGGACCTATATATTTGTTGAAAATGTCCCCAATCCGTATATGGGTATGCATGAGTGGCACTATCGCTGGCGTTCAGATATACATGAACAGCTTAAACTGTGGATTGAACATTATCGGATGACACATGACAATATTTCCATTTATCTGGAAAATGAAATTGTCACTGTTTATAAGATTGACAATCGTGACTATATCAAATATACCAATCAACTTCTAATGAAGGAAAGAACAAGGAGCCGCAATGCAGTCCATTGATGATCTGCACTATTTTTTCAATGTTACACTGCCCGGTAACATTACGGACAGACTTTGGGCTTTGAAGGATTTTATGTCAGAATATCTGTGGTGGGTTTTTCTATTACTTATGTTCCTGTTTATCTTCATCGCCTACGCCAAATCTAAAAAATACTCCAGGCTTGAACGCCAAACATATGATCTCAATGATTTTATGTATGGGTATGCCAATGCCGATAATCTTGATCAGGCAACAAGAAAACTGCTGGACTTTGGACAGTGGCTGAAGTGTGACTATATCGCTTTGTATCAATTGCAGGGCGAAACCTATATCCTTCTCAGCAGCAATATTGACTTAAATGATAAGGCATCACCTGCCGGAGCGTCGCTGCATTTGAGCAAACGCACGGTCAAGCCCTATACAACTTTGGGGAATTTTGATGTGACAACCTATACCACCCGGAATCAGCAGTACCTTTTCAGAGCTTACTCCAGAGATAAAATCCTGCTTGACAACTATCAGGGTATTATAGAAGTGCTGATCTCACACTACAACAGCCTCAGAGAAGATGATGAAAATCATGCAGAGCTTCAAATCGCTAAAACTGCAAAAGTACTCTACGATACCATCAACGGAACACGTTTCGGTGACAACGGGTATATGCGCTATATTTTATCGATGGTCAAAAAAGTGATCAATGCGGACCGGGTGGCGTTATTGACCCATGACGGTGTTGAACACATTGTCCTGGGTGCATGTGACCACTGCCATCGCAAAACCTTTTATCTGCATAATACCGACAATAAAGTTGATATCTACACTAAAGAACCTCTGAATATGCATGCGCTGACAACACCCGGACAAGCTCCTTATCAGCCTACAGTTGCCAATTATACAGAAAACTTTATACTTCTGATTTCCAGCTCTAAGGCCTTTAGTTATGCAGGGCAAAGGGTTGGAATGATGGTTGTAGGGGACAAACAGTTTTCAAGAAAA
>DAOWOG010000300.1 GCA_030642185.1 Helicobacteraceae bacterium
CAGCATCGTACAGAGCAGAAAACAGCAGCTCTACTTCTTTTCTCAACAGATTTTTGTCGATGATTTCTTCAATTGCATGAATAAACCCTACACCACTGTTACTGAAGTCATTATATTTTTGCAAAAACCCGGATACTTCATCCATATCGTTAAACTTGCATTGCTCCATTATGCTTTGCACATTTTGGTTGAAATTCATCTCATACGGATCGATCAAATTCTCTATAGAGTCAAAAAAGATTTCCAGAACACTTTTTTTAACACCGGCTCTTTTCACTGTGTCATTAAAATCTTTTATACTTTTTTCACTCAATTGCTCACTATTCATTTTACTCCCTTTTTAATCATCTTCACTCATACAAATTAATTTTTTGAAATAGGAATCGCCAACCGGTTCAACTCCTCACGATAGGATTTCCATTTAGGCAGATAACTTTCCATCAAGCTTATAAAATGTTCATTATGCGTCGGTTCGATCAGATGGATCAATTCATGAACGATGATATACTCTAAACAGTGCGGCGGCTTTTTTGCCAACTCTAAATTGAGCCTGATTATACCGCTCTTTTGAGAGCAGCTGCCCCACTTGGTTTTCATTTTCTGAATAATAAGCTTGCTTGGGGAAACACTTAGCTTCTTTTGCCACATGTCTAATAATTCGGTCGCTTTGCTTCTAAGCTCCTGACGATACCATCGTTCTAAAATCGCTTGCCGTTTTGCCTCATCGCTGCCTGGCCGAACCTGCAGTATCAGCTTGTCATGTTGTATCTCAACCACGGAGGTTGCAGCTTTTTCAACCACTCGCATCAGATAACGCTTACCCCAGACATAATGGCTTTCACGGTCAAGATACTCTCTGGGTGTCTCTCTCGCCTGATCTCTGAATTGCTGCTGCTGCTTTCTAATCCAACTTAGCTTGGATAATACAAACAGACGAATACTATCTTGATTTATATGCTTAGGCGCAGAGATACGAACATCACCCATAGGAGGATTAACACTCAAATGTATATTTTTAATCTCTTTATATGTCACATCCGCAACAATATCACCTAACTCAAACTGCAGACTCATCAATACTCTTTTTGCTGTACGATAATTGGAAAAATACGTTCTACCGCACCCACATCGCCAAGTACATTGTAGAGTGCCTGCTTTACTCTGTTTTCTCTTGCCGGTACACCTCGCCATCCATCCGGTCTGCTCTCTTTGACTGCTGCATCTATCTCTAGTACCAACGTCAGAACATTATCTTCCTCTTCACCTTTATACTCCAAAGACTGGTTAGCTATTCGATCATCCAATACTTCTTTGAGATTATTATAAAGTGCCCGTTTTCCGGGGCTGTTCAGTTCAATAGGTGTATCGTCCGGCAGTCCTGCTTCTACAGTGGTGGCTAACTCTGCAATTTTTTTCAGATACTCTTCATACTCTAATGCTTTAGCTTTACGCTGGGTAATGATCTCATCAAGCAGTACGGACATTTTTTCATAAAAAGCAGGATCGTTCAGATGCTCTTTAATGATCTTGCTTCTGACATTGTTTTCAATCGTCTCTGCAACAGCATCTTTACTGCCCTTAAGCCCTTCCGGAAGTGTTCCGATAGCCTCGGCAATACCGGTTTTAACGATAATTTCCAGTAAAGGCATATCGTCAAACGGTGAGATTTTTCGCGGTTGATCTGCTTCGATGTAGGTGTCGATGAGAAACCGCATATCTGCCTCATACGCTTTAAGGTCTATGGTCTCTCCGCTTGCTTTTCTTATGGTCTCTTGCAGACTAATGTAATGATTTAGTTGTGCTTTAATGCTCTCTATCTCTTTGAAACTATACCCGGCTCCGTCAAGCTCATCCGCGATGTTGGCATGCGCTCTCACCAATACAGCCATTGCTTTGTAAAGTGCTTCACGAAGCGGCTCTTTCTCTTGAAGGTCATCCGCCTTTTCAGTATTGCCGCAAAAGTAGTGGATATACTCCAACTCGCCTTTTGGCGGCTTCACCGGTTCACATAAAAGTCCGATGTTCTCCAAAGCGTCATCGAGGCGTGCTCTGCCTTTTTTCAGTCTCTCTTTAAGCAGTATCTCCGGTTCTACTGTTTCACCCTCTTCATGTGCCAGTTCTGACGTATAGACGGCAATGGCGTTTTCAACTTTTTTAAAAAGATCTTTATAATCTACTATGTAACCAAAATCTTTGTCCTCTCCGTCAAGACGATTCGTACGGCTGATAGCCTGAAACAGTCCGTGATCCTTCATACTCTTGTCAATATAAAGATAGGTACAGCTCGGTGCATCAAAACCGGTAAGCAGTTTATCTACCACGATCAACAGTTTCATGGTCGCAGGCCTGTTTTTAAACTGATCTTTAACGCGCTCCTCATAAGTCTCTGTCTTGCTCATATTGGGCGAAGCTTCAACATCTTTCAGCAATTCGGTATAGATGTTATAGATGTACTCTTTGTCTGTTTCGGTATTGGCACCGGTATTTTCTGTAGTAATGTCGCTTGAATGTGGGTTATAGGAGGTGACCACGGCACAGCGATCTTTAAAGTCCATCTGTTGAAACAGCTCATAGTATTTGCACGCTTCATAAATACTCGATGCTACCAAGATGGCATTACCCCGTTCAGAATTCAAACGCGGTTTCACGGCAAAGTCAAAGACCACGTCACGGACAACCTTCTCCATACGCGAACGCGAACTCAGAACTCTCTGCATCGTCCCCCATTGCTCACGAAGGGCTGCCTTCTGCCACGCATTTAACCCTTTTGTCTTTGTCTCAAACCACATATCTACATGTTCGTCCGATTCAAGCCGCTGATCGATATCTCGCGCTTCGTAGATCAGATCAAGTACCACCTTGTCCTCTACCGCTTCATTAAACTTATAGGTGTGGATATAACCGCCAAAGGTCTCTAAAGAGGTTGCTTTATCTTGTTTCAGCAGCGGTGTCCCTGTAAAACCTATAAAAACGGCATTGGGCATAATCGCTTTCATGGTACGATGCAGCTTGCCGCTCTGCGTTCTGTGACACTCATCTACA
>DAOWOG010000259.1 GCA_030642185.1 Helicobacteraceae bacterium
ATCTTTTTGAAAAAGTGGCAGATACCGGGAAGATGAAGA
The DNA here is from genome assembly GCA_030642185.1 of Helicobacteraceae bacterium. GTDB lineage: Bacteria > Campylobacterota > Campylobacteria > Campylobacterales > Sulfurimonadaceae > 4484-230. The sequence continues at coordinate 40 of DAOWOG010000259.1, forward strand.
TCTTTAAGGTGAAGTAGCGGCAAAGCCGCATCACCTCGCCCCGCGACGGGTGATCAGAACCTCAAATGTCTTGATAAAGATGATAAAATCCAGCCACAGCGACCAGTTCTGGATATACCAGGTGTCAAGCTCTAAGCGCTCATCAAAATCAAGATCATTGCGTCCGCTGATCTGCCAAAAACCGGTGATTCCCGGTTTGACATGCAGGATCGTCTCGATGTTGTCACCGATTTTTTTCTTTTCATTGACCATGTAGGGACGCGGTCCGATCAGGCTCATCTCATTTTTTAGGATATTGATCATCTGCGGCAGTTCATCAAGTGAAAGCTTGCGCAATAAACGCCCTGCCCCGGTCAGACGCGGGTCATTATGGTATTTATGGTATTTGGCATAATACGCTGCCTCTTCGGGATACTCCTGAAGGTAATCTGCAAGAAGAGCCTCGTTCTCTACCGTCATCGTTCTAAACTTATAGCATTCAAATACTTCACCGTCTTCGCCAAGACGTTCCTGACGAAAAAGAACCGGACCTCTGCTGTCAAATTTAATCCATATTGCGATCATCAGGAAGATTATGAAAAACAGCGGCATCAACAGCAGTACAGCAAAGGTCTCCACCGTTTTTTTAAGAATTCTGTTTTTGGTTTTAAAGAGCTGATTTTGAATATTGACCATACTCATACGCCCGATTCTAAGATCAATGATCTCGGCATTGGCAAAACTGATATTGTTCAGATAGGGGATCAATACGACTTCACTCATCTTCTTTTTGTAAGAAGCGATCAGTTTCTCGAGTTTGTCAACCGGCATATTTTTGGTAGCGATAAACACTATTTTTGCTCTCTCAACCGAATCGACGGACCGATAACCCAAAAACCAGTTGATCCGCAGATCTTTTCGCAGCTTCTCAGACTGCACCTCATCACCTTCTATATAGGCATTGATCTGCCACGTTCGCCATCGGCTGAGCAGACGCTTGCTCATAATCCTGCCGATCGGCAGCGTCCAGAACATATTGATAAAGATCAGTACTACCATGGCCCGCGAATACGATAGCGATGTCTTGGTCACAAAAACAATGGTCGCGATAAAAATAAAGAGGAAAAAAACGCTTTGGAGGATAATCCGGCTCTCCTCCCAGAAATCATTGCGCCTGTTATAGAGGCCATAAAGATAAAAAAGAAAAAAGAGAAGCAGATAGAGCAGACCGGAAAAAGTATAGCGTACAACATCCGCGTCATAGTCTCCGAAATCGGGAAAATTCCCCAGCCATATACGCTGCATATGGCTTATGTACAGTGCCAGTGTGACGGCTGCCGCATCGATCAGCATTAAGACAATAATATTTATAAAATTTTTAGCCATAAAATTCTTTCAAACAGACTTCTGCAAAATTTTTGAACTTCGCATCAAATTGCGGTGCGGAAAATATGGAAGCATGCTCGGCAGTTGCCTTATAATCCGGTGACATAGGTTCAAACTTCTCTACAGCTTTATTGATGGATGTCACCGTCTGCTCCTCAAAAAAGAGTCCGCTTTTACCGTCAACAACACTGTCGCGCACGCCGCCGACACCATAAGCGATGACCGGAGTACCGCAGGCCATCGCTTCTACCGGAACAATGCCGAAGTCTTCCAGCGCCGCATAGACAAATGCCCTGGCGCGCTGCATATACTCAATCACAACGTGACGCTCCTGCCAGCCAAGGACGGTAATGTTGCTTCGGGCAATCCGTTTAATATAGTCATATTCGGGACCATCACCGATCACCACCAGTTTTTTACCGGAGACATTAAAGGCTTCGACAATCAGAGAGACTTTTTTGTACGGCACCAGACGTGAAGCCGTCAGATAAAAATCCTCCTTCTCTTCAAAAAGCGAAAAATTGACGGTATCTACCGGAGGATGGATCACAACCGCATCACGTTGATAGTTGTTGGCGATACGTTCTTTGACGAAATCTGAGTTAGCTATGAAATAATCTACCCTATCAGCTGTATGATAATCCCATTTTTTAATAGATTTTAAAATACTCTGAACGACCAGTTTCATAAGAAAGGGCAAATCGGCGGTATATACATCATACAGATCCCAGGCGTAACGGATTGGTGTATGACAGTAGCTTATATGCAGCTGTTTTTTTATCGTTTTAACCCCCTTGGCTACGGCCCATGAACTGCTGATGATCAGATCGTAGCCTGAGAGATCTAGCTGCTCTATGGCTTTTGGGAAAAACGCAAGATAGTGTCTGAAATATTTTCGCGCCATCGGCAGTTTCTGGATAAAAGAGGTATTGGTATGCCTGCCACCCAGGATAGCTTCTCTATCATGCTCATTTAAAAAATCAACCAATGTATAGATAGCTGCATCGGGGTAAAGATCGATAATGCTTCGTAGAACTTTTTCCGCTCCGCCATCCGTTACCAGCCAATCATGGACAATGGCGATTTTCGGATTATTTTTTTGCATACAGCACCTTTTCAAAGATCTCTACATGTTCCTTTGCAGAGCGCTGCCATGTGAAATGCTTGACCTGCTCCAGACCCTTAACCGTCAAATCATGTTGCATCTCTTGATCTCCTATAAGCACTTTAAGCTTTTGGACTATATCCTCCACACTATATGGGTCAACATAAAGTGCCGCATCACCGCATACTTCCGGCATCGAAGAAACACTAGAAGTGATCACAGGCGTACCGCAGGCCATTGCTTCTAGTGGCGGAAGCCCGAATCCTTCATAAAATGATGGATAAATAAAACAACATGAAGTATTATACACTTCAAGAAGTTCCTTCTGACTCAAAGCACTCATAAATTTAATGTTGTGATTTTTTTCTGCTCTTTCAAGTGCTGCCTGCAATTCTTTTGAAATTGCAAAATTACCAAAAAATTGTCCGACTATAACAAGTTCACACTCTGTACTCTCTGACAGCTTTTCAAATGCTTCGATAACACCAAGAACATTCTTGCGCTCATTGACAGAACCCACATAAAGTATCTGTTTTCTCTTTTGGACCATAGAAAGCACTTTAAATGTATCGCTAATGCCATTATGAATCACTGAAATCTTATCGCGAGCACAAGGATAATATTTAATGATCTCTTGTTTAGCAGCATCTGAAATTGTAATTATATGTTCAGCCCGTCTGATATTTCGTGGGATCAAGAAAGAGTAGTAGAAAAAAAACAACCTGGATACACTCCCGGAAAATGTTTTAAATGCCACATCGTGCAGTGTCAATACAAGTTTTGTATTTTTTTGAAGCCAAAAAGGGGCGATATTGCCTGGGCAAAAAAGAAGATCATTCTCGCAAGATAGTCCAGGCAACCTGAAATGCTCCCACAACTGCTGAAGATACTTATTGTGCG
>DAOWOG010000372.1 GCA_030642185.1 Helicobacteraceae bacterium
TACAATATGAACACTCAATCGGGCGTTGAAAACAACAGCGCGGAAAAACTCTTCAGCGAGTTCAGTGTCGAAATTACCGACCTTTCCGTCGATCGGAAGATCATAGAGCAGAAAAGGACGATTGCTAAGGTCAAGATCACAGCTGACACAGGTCTCATCCATAACAACTGCCGCATTGCCGAAACGTTCTACGTTTTCGATTGGATAAATAGCCTCTGCCAGTGCCGATGCAATGACAATACCAACATCTTCTACCGTATGATGGTCATCGATATGCGTATCACCCTTACAGGTTACGTCAAGGTTGAGATAGGCATGTTTTGCAAATGCTTCCAGCATATGGTCAAAAAATCCGACTCCGGTATCGATATTGCTTTTCCCCTCGCCATAGAGTTCAAGGGAAACACTGATCTGTGTCTCTTTCGTGGTTCTGCTTTTTGTAATCATATGGGCACCTCTAATAATTGTTTATGCTCTCAGCTTTAAGAGATTTTTCCATATCAAGGCAGACTTTTACAGAACTAACTGGTTAATTGACCAAAGGAAATGCCCTTGTGGTGCAATAAAGTCTAACGCAGAGATGGGTAAATCTCTTAAAGCCCAAAGGGTAGACTTACAAGAGGCAATCTTCGACAAAATATTTACTTGAATTACCTACGGGTAGTCCTGCTAAAATATTTTATCAAATCTTACCTCTTGTAAACCTACTGAGAGTATAAACAATTATTAGAGGTGCCCATAATTACTCCCTTACGATAAATGCGTATTCAAACGATGACATTTTGATAAAGTCACGCGCTTCAAGTTCACTGTTGAACCCTGTCAGCCAGACTTGGAACAGACGTCTGTTGTCTTCTTCGATATCTTTAATAATGGAAGAATAGCCTTGATACGAATCAAACTTTTCCTGGGTCCTGATGGCACCGTCAATGTTGGAAAATGAAGCGATCTGAACAGCAAACTTATCAATGATTTTCTCTTTTGGCCCCGCCTGAAGTTTTTTGATTTCGGATATTTTTGTCGAACCTTTCTGCTCAAAACCGAGAATGGTCAGGCGAACGCGGGCTGTTCCGGCTGTTTGCATATCTACTTTCTTTGCTGCTTTTTTAGAGAGGTCAATAATACGGCTTCCGACAAACGGTCCCCTGTCATTGATACGTACGACTGCAGAGCGTCCGTTATCAAGATTTTCGACTTTGACAATGGTATTCATCGGCAGTGTCTTATGTGCCGCTGTCATCGCATACATATCGTAGATCTCACCATTGGATGTCAACTTCCCGTTAAAATTCGGTCCATACCAGCTTGCTCTTCCCTCAAAGGTCTCTCCCTGCCTTACTACTGTGGGAAAGTATCGTTTTCCGCGTATGGTATAGGGACGCATAGTCGGATGTGAATAATTCTTCTTATCGGGGGTAGATGCTACATGCTTGGGTGTAACCGTCCTGTCATGGTACGGAACATTACGGGTACTGCACCCTGTAATCAACATCATCAGTATTGATAAAAAAAGAGATCTTCTAATCATAAATTTCAAGTTTCTTACCTATACGAATCATGTCGGTTTTAAGTTGGTTGATCCGCTTTAGAGACTGGATACTGACTTCATACGTACGTGCAATTGATTGCAAAGTATCACCACGCTTTACTGTATAGAGGCCTTCTTTACTTATATTCATCGGTTTGGATACCGGAATAATGAGTTCCTGGCGGAGCGAGAGTCTGTTGCTCTTTAAATTATTAAAATCTTTGATCAATTTATAGGAGATTTTATATTTTTTGCCGATTTTGGAAAGCGAATCACCCGATTTGACCGTATGCACAAAATAGTAGTGTTGAAGAGTGGCAGGTTTGTATTTCTGTCTGAATTCCGAGAGTTTCACGAAAGGGATATAGATCGTATACTGCTCTTCATACGGCGGTATAAAATCATATTTCAGATGACGATTAAGTTTTATAATATCCTTTTTCGGCATCTCAAGTATGGATGCAACCCGACTGAGACGTTCTCCCTTTTGTACCGTTACAGCGGCGATTGAGAAGGCATTGGCACGATTGAGAAGAAATTCGTATTCGCTGTCAATTAAAAAAGACTCGTCTGTTGCCAAAAGTGCCAGGGCGGCGATTTTACGGATATAGATTCGGCTTTCAAGCGGAAGATACTTCTTTTTTGGATCGAGCAGTATGGCCAGATCATCAGTACCCGCCCGTCTGATAGCTTTGCTGAGTCTGCCTTCTCCGCAATTATAGGCAAGTGCCGCAAGGTACCACTTGTCAAAACGGTTGTGAAGTTTTTCAAGGAACTTTACGGCTGCAGTTGTAGACTTGACAAGGTCCCGGCGTTCATCAACATATCTGTCGATTTTTAGACCGTAGGTGCGGGCAGTCCTCGGCATAAACTGCCATAGCCCAGAAGCTTTTTTTTTGGAGTAGGCCTTAGTGGAAAAATTGGATTCTGCCATTGCCAGAAAAAGAAATTCTGCCGGTATATCAGAATTTGATAGTATATTTTTTATCATTGGGATATAGAGATAGGCGTTATCCATTGTCTGAAAAAAA
>DAOWOG010000158.1 GCA_030642185.1 Helicobacteraceae bacterium
ATCTCTATATTTTAACCAAAATGCTACACTTCTGCCCATGATTAAATTTTCTTTTCTTTTTTTGCTGCTTACTATTCCCCTGCTTGACGGCGGAGCACCAATGGCACGTAGATCCAAACTTAATACTTTGGGCCTGAAACTGCCTGTAAAATATCAAAAAATATTTGATTTTTTAACTAAATATCAGTATACTTTAAATATCTAATTAGTATTAATTGTATACAAAAGGCACTAAGTGAAAATTGTCAGATGGAGTGAAGAGAAAAATATAAAATTGAAATTGGCAAGGGGCATATCTTTTGAAGATGTTGAGGAGGCGATATTGAATGATAATTTTTATCGTATAGAAATTCATCCCGATCAAGAAAAATACCCTGGTCAAAAAAAGCTATTTGTAGAAATAGACAATTATATTTATGTCGTTCCATTTGTGGAGAATGAGAATGAGATTTTTTTTAAAACCATCTATCCAAGTAGAAAAGACACCAAGTTATTGTTGAGTACAAAACCTCAAAAATAATATCTATCTATAAAAGGCATATTATGAAAAAAGAAAAAACGACGTTGGAAAAACAAAAAGTCCTGCAAGAACTGAAAGATGAACAGGCAGAGTATGAAGCGGTGGATTACATAGCCCTCAGTAATCAACAAGAAGAAAAAAGTAAACTTAAAGCTATAGTAGAAGCCAACGTAAAACAGAAAAAAGCCATCAATATCAGAGCGCTTGAAGCAGATATAATCAAGATAAAAAGTAAGGCATTGTCAAAAGGAATTCCTTATAAAACTCTAATAAATTCTGTCATTCACCAATTTGCAAATGATAAACTTGTTGAAGCTTAACACTGGTGCTCTGTAAATCCTAAACAAAACAGGCAGATATCAGCTGCCAAACTGAAGTTTTAAATCGTTCAGATAATGTTTTAAATTATCCATATGCGCAGTGGCAACCTCTATATTGTTGCCCTCTTTACAATAATTGTTAAAATCTTCCAGTACGTCAGTCACACCGCCGGTACCCAGGCTTGATGCAGAACCTTTTATCATATGAATGATCTCTTCCATCGCACTGAAGTCACTATTGGTTATCGCCGTTTCAAGTCCCGGAATTTCATTCTCTATCTGTTCGATCAATTCAACGATAAAGATATCTGCCTCTTCCTGCGAGAGTCCAAACTGCTCAACTGCACGGGCATTGTCATATTTTGGATAATCACGCGAAGGCAGCTCAACAGACGGTTCTTCCTGAGGTACAGGTTCTTCTTTGTCAATCTCCGGGACTGTTTCGACAGGCGCTTCAACAATATCCTCTGTTACACTGACAGGAGCAGGTTCGACCGTCTCTTTGACTATTGCTTCGGTTTTGACTTCAGGAAGCGACTCTTTTGGAACAGTTTCTTGTTCAGCAGGCTTTTCTACAGGCGGCTTCGCTTCTTCACCAAGACGTTCCAGATTTTTTTTATTACGATCTTGAGAACGCAATAAAAAAACTATAAACCCTGCAAGCACCAAAACGATCAATACAACAACTGTCCACATCATCACGCTTTCCTTCATCAGCCCTCTGATATCCATGCAGGATCTATTAGAGACGCCCGTTATTAACTTAATTATAGTTATGATACATTATGCTTTTCTTAATAAAACTTAATAAATTTCCAAATTGATATATTCTATGATTTATACGTCAATATGCGTACCCAATGTAAACATACACACTATATTTCATAATGGTAGGGCTGATATGCCTGATCAAGTTCAGAGAGTTTAAGCGAAAAAAGTTCCTGAATCTTTTCCTGAATATCGAGCCAAAAATATTCCAGTATAACACTTGCTCCCACATTCCCCTCAATCTTGCACAGTGATCCTTCAAGTGCTTCAAGAATCTCAATGACTTTGATTTCATGCGCCGGACGAGCGAGTTTGTATCCTCCGGAGGCACCGCGTATACTTTGAACCAGACCCGCCCTTCGCAGTGCAGAAAGGAGCTGTTCGAGATAACTATGCGAGATCTGAGTCATTGCCGCAATCTCCTTGACCTGCATCGTTCTGCTGTGTACGGAATGCGACAGTACATGCATTGCAGCCAAACCGTAAATTCCTTTTGAAGAGATACCGGCCATTAGAACATCTTTGGAAAAAAGAGATTTAAAATAAAGTATATCTTACATCCGACACAGTAGTCAAAAAGCAGATCCGTTAAAAGACAGACCAGAAACAGTCCGGCTAAAAGATAGATCAAAAATGTCATATGAAGATGGACTGCAACAACCAGCATCAGCACAAAGAAAAGACCAAAATGCGCTGCAAGACGTTTTGCCGCTGCATCAACATTATGGGTCTTCAAATTAAAAGTATCCTTGATCAATGTCGAGATCAGATACGAAAAGCTCAGTGTCTTGCAACCGTAGAGACGCATCATAAAATCAAAAAAGAGAAGGTACATCCACATCGGGTTATGACTCACCAAAAAAAGTGTCAGAACAACAGATACACTCAATGTATTCAGCCGGGTGATCGTTCCGTCAACAAGCTGAAAATTAATAGGACAGGATTGAGCCATTTCAGATCCTTTTTCAGAGAAGATCTCTGTATAAATTTTCATTATTCTATAGAGTAAACAATTCGATTGTCAAGTATCCTGAGTAGTTTACTTATAATTAACAGTTGAATACTTTCCCCAGTAGTAGCAGATATTATATTAATCATAAGCCACAGTTCTTTATAATGGCAAAACTGTTCTGAAGGAGGTAGTAATGCCAAAAAAAATTCCCTGGTGGCTTGGCGGTATATTAATGGCAATACTACTGCTGTTTACTTTTTCTGTTTTTGGTGCTGACAGAGGTATCGGTGCCTCTACTTATGTGCCTTACTTTGCCAGCATCCTTTTTGGGCTCAGTCCGGACAAATATAAATATGTTGCAGAGATACAAAACTCAGGTTCGTGGGAATCGGTTATGCTGATAGGCGTACTGGTCGGCGCCTTTCTAACCTCGGTCTTCATCACTAAAACGTTTCGTTTCAGTGTTTTGCCGACACTCTGGAAAGAGCGTAAAAACGACTCGGTAAAATCCAGACTTCTTTGGAGTTTTTTCACCGGCTTTACCATGATCATAGGGGCACGACTGGCCGGCGGATGTACCAGCGGTCACTTTATGTCCGGAATGACACAAATCGCAGTCAGTTCTTTGATTTTTGGTGCAGTGGTGCTTGTCACCGTCATTATCACGGGCAGACTTTTCTATAAAAGAGGAGATCAGTTATGATTGATGCAACATTGAAAATGCTGGAAGATGCAGGAAGTCAGGGACATGGCTCCATCTATCTCATCTTTATGATCGGGATCTTTTTCGGCGGAATCATCCAGTATGCCCGTGTCGATAAATTTGAAAAAATCGCCGGATTTGCCATGCTTGAAGACACCACCGTTCCCAAGATGCTTTTTCTCACCGTCGGCCTTGCCAGTATAGGTTTTTATTTTATGCAGGAGGCCGGTTATGCCCATTTTCATCTCAAACCGATCATGCTTGGCGGTCTGATCATCGGCGGTATTATTTTTGGTATTTCAATGGCTATCTTGGGTAAATGTCCGGGAACCGGACCAATCTCCATTGCCGAAGGAAGGATTGATGTCCTGATCGGAGCCATAGGCGGCATTATAGGCGGTGCTGTTTTTACTGTTTATTATCCTGCATTTAAAACCATCATGGGACCGGATTATGGAAAAATATCTATGATCTCATTTTTTGAAGGCTATGAAAATGAAGTCGTACTTCTCTTTGGTATTGCGGTAACGATCGTCAGTATTGTCATACCGCATCGTGAATATCTGGATAAACAGGATCACGAAGAGACGGTATAACGTTTATTTGAGTTTTTTCCGCAAATCATCGATCACGATATTTTTTGATTTCAGCATCGTTTCCTTCTCATGCAATTGAGTGTGCAGATCATCAATAATATTTTTAAGATAAAAAAGTGCAAACATTAAAAAGCCGATGCCAAAGCCAAAATAACTGACTGTCTGTTTTTCGACAACATCTTTTGCAATAGCAACATCCGTAATAAACATTCCTACAATTCCAAAAATAACAAACGCCGCGATATAAATCAGACTATCCATATATTTCACTTCAATCAACCTCATTCTAGTGCTCTGTAAGCCCTGGTTATTTCTGCCAACCCAACCTGTTTTCAGAGTTTGCAGTGTTTTTTCATCACATTAGTGAAAATTATATCTTCTTCTCTATAAAATAAATCTGCAAAACGATAGATAAAGAAAAATATTTTCCATACAGTATCAATACTTTAAAAAACGGTCCGTTTTCAATAGCGCATTACCTTTAGAGGTGCCCTTTCTATATTCGTCAGAATGATTTAATATCCCATAGGTTAAACTATTCTTATACATAAAAGGAGTTAAAAATGATGAAGAAAAAAGTAATTATTGCAGCATTAGCCGTCACTGGAATGTTCAGTATGGCCAGTGCTATGAGTAATACGAATTATCAGATTTATAAACATTCATGTGCAAATTGTCATGGTGATCAAGCACAGGGTATTGTTGAAAAAAAAGCTCCGCCGTTAAATACAATGAGTCGTGAAGACCTTGTTGTCAAACTTTCTGCTCTCAAAGGAACAGATTACGAGAATCACAGCAAAACAATGGAAAGCAATCAAAGAGTCCTCGAGAAAAAGGGAATGCAATATGATGTCATGAAGATGGCAACCTATATTTACTACGCATTCAGCATAGAAGAAAACGATTAATTCTCACTTCCTCCACAACAT
>DAOWOG010000003.1 GCA_030642185.1 Helicobacteraceae bacterium
CGTAATCAGTTTAAAAGACTCTTCAAAGCGCTTGGCCATGTAGTGAGCCCCCTCACCGAAATGATCTACAAACTGCTCAGTTCTTTTTTTAATCTTTTGATAAAAAGGGCTGGCCATAGCTGAACTCAGCATACGGCTGATCGCACCGATCGGCGCAGCGATACTCATCTCATTGTCATTGAGGATAATGACCATCGGATATTTACGATCCCCAAGTTCATTCATCGCCTCATACGCCATACCGGCACTCATCGAACCATCACCGATCAAAACAACGGGAATACGTTCATTCTCTTCGTGTTTAAGCGCGATCGCTTTGGCTGCACCTACCCCAAGTGATATAGAGGTTGAACTGTGTCCCGCTACAAAAAAATCATGTTTGGATTCGCTCGGTTTGGTATAGCCGCTCAAACCCTTAAATTGACGCAATGTCTCAAATGCGTCCCAGCGATCGGTGATAAGTTTGTGGGCATAGGCCTGATGCGACACATCGAAGATAAAAGGATCTTTTGATGAGTCAAAGACCTTATGCATCGCAACGATCAATTCTGTAGCACCCAATGTTGAACTCAAATGCCCGCCATTGGTACTGACCACCTTTAAAATACGTTCCCGAATATCCTGACACAGCGTTTCGAGTTGAGATATATCGTATGACTTAATATCCATCTTGAATGTTAATCCTCTTAAACTTCATGAAGCTCTTTTAATTTCTATGGTACCGTTTTGCAGCAGTTTTTTTGCATGTTCGGTAATATGCATTTGAGCATTATCAATCTCGTTTGCAGTAATAGGCTTCAAATGTTGCATCTCTTGAATCACCATAGTTTGAATTGATAATGACATAGTAGCCAAAATCTTCTCTTGTAGTTCTTCCGAGACTCCCTTAAGCGCCCGTATAAGTTCTATTTTATCTGTCTTTTTTAGCAGCTCCCGTATGTCATATTTGTCAAAGAAACGTATTTTATCAAAAGAAAACAAGGCAACATCTATCCGTTTGGCCATAGCAGAATCAAATTCTGCGATATGGCTGAGGAGTGCGTTGGAAGTTCGTGTATCTAAAGCAGCGATCACTTCCTGAACCGTCTCTTCGCCGCCTACTTTGATATGCAGATGGGACAACTGCAGGGTAGATTCAAGTATCTTGCTCATCTGCTCGACTACTTCAAGTGTCACCAGGCCCAGTGTGGCCATGCGCATGACCACATCATCACGAAGATGTTGCGGATAACTCTCAAGAACTGACGCTGCCGATGAAGCATTTAAATGCGCTAAAATAAAAGCGATCGTCTGTGGATGCTCTTTTTGAATATGCACGGCAAGCAGTTGAGGTTTTAAAGAAGAGAGATAGTTAAAACACTCATCCTGACGTTCAATAATAGTGAGCGTTTCAATCATCTTTTGGGCATCATTAACCGACATGGCATCAGTAATAACCTTTTCTATATAGGCCATTCCTCCGCTTTTTATATAAGGATTAAACTGGATTAGCTGTGAAAACTCTTCAAGAACGGTTCTGGCAATTTTTTTCTCCAGTTTTATACCCCTGGCAATAACTTTACTGATGCGGGCAATACTCTGTTTATCCATCATCTTAAAGAGCGCTGCCGTATTCTCTTTATGAAATTGTCCCAGGCAAAAGGCTATTTTATCGATTGTCTCCAACTGTTCATATTTGAGGTCCTGTATCAGTTGGGTTTTCCTGCTTATACTGTTTTCATTGCCGCTCGCTATCATGGTTTCAATCAAAGCTGCGATATCGTCACTGTGGAGTTCAACACGTTTCTCAAGATGTGTCAACAGCGTTTCATAATCCTCATTTGCAAAAGGTTTATCAGTGGTCTGTTCATGCTCCTGCTTGAGTGTATCATGCAAAATTTCATGCTCCGAAAGATCTTCCTGCTGCAGCTTATTTTGTTGATATGTATATAAAATCCGCTCCAGAAGCGTAAAGACAAAAACAGATGCAAAAAGTACAAACAGCAGTGTCATCCATTTAAAAACAGCATTTTCGTTGCTTAGCATGTCCGAAAAATCAGTAAAGGCATCTTCATTGATAATTCCGACCTTCTCTATACTCTGACGAACTTGAAGCAGCATCGATCTTTCAACCAAAACAATATTTTGGTCACTGATCCGATAATCAATATTATCTTTATTCAACTGTTCAATGACAAGAACCATCTGATTTGCAGTCAATGTGGATGAAAGCGGCAAATAACCCGTTGTTAAAAATCTAAAAGGAAACAGGAAAAGAATCAAAAGAAGCACAAGAAACGATACAGAGAGCAGTACTTTATGTATCACAGGCATTTGTGCTACAAACTTTCTTATTTGCATTCTTTCTCTTTCTCGAATCTATCGGCTAAATCAGAGGACGTATCAACTCAAAAAAACGGTCATTTTCAGAAGGTTTTCCAATCGTTACCCGAAGCGCATTAAGACCATACCCGCTCAGGTCTCTTACAATCATACCCTGTCGCAACAAGGTCAGTGCGACATTGGATGAATTTTGATCATTCTTAAGACAAAGTGTAACAAAATTTGTATAACTTTCAATTATATTGATCCCTGCCGATGCCGCAAACTCCTTGTAACGCTCCATCTCTTCAAAATTTTTGGCGATCGAATCCTGAACAAATGCCTCATCTTCCAAAGCTGCGGATGCCGCTTCGAGCGAAAGCGTTGTAATATTAAAAGGCGGACGAAGTTTGTACAAGGCAGTAATGATATCACGTGAAGCGATTCCATATCCGACGCGCATACCTCCGAGTCCATATGCCTTGGAGAAAGTTCCCAGATAAAGGACATTCTCATATGCAGCAATCAATTCATGCGGCATGAGTGCTTTATCCGAATCTTTATAATGGGTATACTCCATATAGGCACCGTCTACGACCACCAGTGTCTCTTTATCGATCTTGGCGATAAACGATTTGACAGACTCGGCATCGATGCTTTCACCTGTCGGGTTATTTGGTGTACATAAAAAGATCATTGACGGCTTATGCTCAAGGTAGAGTGCATAAAATTCATCCAGATCATGCTCACGTGACTGGGTACGGATCACCTCGGCACCGACATGGCGTGCATAGATCTCATACATCGCAAAGGTAATACTGTTGATGAGCACTTTGCTGTTGGAATCGGCTTTGGCATGGAAAGCAAATTCGATCACCTGATCACTTCCCGAACCGATAATGACCTCATGTTTATTCACGCCAAATCGTCTGGAGAGGCCTTCTTTGAGTTTATACATCGAATCATCCGGATAGAGTGCCATCTTGTCTACAATTGCACTGACAGCTTCCTGAACTTTGGGCGAGCATCCGTAGGGATTTTCATTGCTTGCCAATTTGACAATATCTTCAGGTTCTATACCGAATTCACGGACAACCAATTCGATAGGTTTGCCTGCTTCGTAAGTCCTGATGTTGTCAAGTTCACTGTTGAATTTCATAACTCCCCTTTTGCATAGCTTCCAAGCCAGGTCATCTCATCACTGTGTTTCGCTAACACTTTTTGAATATTCTCATCATCAATATGTCCATAAAAATCGATGAAGAACCAGTACCCAAACCCATCATTCTCTTTAGAAGGACGGCTCTCGATTTTACTGAGGTTGATCTTCTCATCATCAAAGTCCTGCAGAAAATGCACAAGAGCACCGGGCTCTTTTGCATCTTTCAAACGAACAAGTATGGACGTTTTATCAGCCCCGCTTGTCTCATTTTTAAAATCACTCAATATAAAAAAACGTGTTGAATTGTTATGGACATCCTCAATATTTTCGAACATTGTCGGCACACCGTAGAGTTTAGCTGCAATATGGCTACAGATTGCAGCAGCATGTTCATCTTCAGAAGCCAAAATCGCTGCTTTGGCCGTTGACTCTACCGGAATCAGTTCAATGGTATCCAGTCCATGCTCATTCAAAAACTCCTGACACTGTCCGAAGCCTTTATCTTTGGAATAAACCCGTTTAATTCCTTCAATATGCTCGGCTTTGGTAGCAAATGACATATGTATCGGCATATAAAGTTCAGCCACGATCTTAACCGAACTATTGGCCAGAAGATCAAGTGTCTCACCCACAATACCGTCACGGCGGCTCTCAATCGGAACCACGCCGAATTTGGCCCGTCCGGATTCAAGTGTTTTAAAGACCGCACGGATTGAACCCATCGAAAGGTATTCACTCATACCGCCGAAGCGGCTTTCGGCAGCCTGATGGGTAAAAGTCCCTTCAGGCCCGAGATAAGCGACACGCTCAGGCTGTTCAATATTTCTGGCTACTGCAAAAATTTCCAGAAAGATCACTTCAATCGCTGCTCTATTCAACAAGCCCTCTTCTGAAACAGTGATCTCATTCAAACGGTCAATAATCGCCTTTTCACGTTCAGGCCGGTAGATAGCACTGCCGCTTTCATGTTTGATCTCTCCAACACGTTTAACAACATCCATACGGCGGTTAAGCAGTCTGAGCATCTCATCATCTATCGTATCAATGGCCTCCCGGCACTCCTGTAATGTTTTCATAAACTCTCCCTGTATGCTTGCATGTCATCAAAGGTCTGATCCGGAATCTCTTCAGGATTTAAAAAAGAGATGATCTCATCTGCACGCTTGTATTTTCCGCTTAAGACAAAAACCGTTTTCATGCCCAGTGCCTTTGCCCCGCCAAGATCACCTTTGACATCATCACTGATAATCGTAATCTCTTCAAATTGTGCCGAAGCCTCCTGTTTTTGCATTCGCTGCAATGCTTCGTTATAAAAAGCGGTACTGGGTTTTCCCAGTACCGTATAATTGACAGATGTTGCAAATTCCAGCATTTTCAAAATGGCACCGACACCGGGATAGCGCTTGTTGTTTTTCGAATAAAGTGTCGTCTCATGCATTCCGATCAGACGGCTTCCCTGCAGCAGCAGCTCGATCATCTGTGCATATTCGTCCGCATTGAAATCCTCTTTGATCGCCAGCAGAACCGTTTCAGGATTTTCATAATCCAATTGGTATCCAAGCGCCTCCATAATACGTAAAAAAGGTTCTGAACCATAGGCAGCCACTCTGCTTTTTGGCAGTGTTGATTCGAGCAGCATTAACGGATCAAGATAATGTTCCGCAGGTATGTTCAGACCGATTCCATTCAGATAGGCAAGAAAATCCCCGCTTTTGCGTTTTGTATTGTTTGTGATTACCATATAGGGGATCTGATGTACATTAAGATGGGTTATAAATTCACTGGCACCCCGTACCGGCAGCTTATTCAGATCATCGATCAATGTTCCCTGCACATCAATAAAATACATCACTCTGCAAACTCTTTTTCCAATGCGATAATATCTTCAAACGTCTCACGTCGCCGAATCATACGGTCCTGTCCATTTTCAACAGCAACTTCGGCAGAACGTCCCCGTGTATTATAATTGCTCCCCATGCCGAAACCATAGGCCCCGGCACTGTGTATGACCAAAAGATCATTATGTTCCATCTTCGGCAACAAATAATTTTTGGCTAAAAAATCACCGCTTTCACACACCGGACCTACGATATCTGCCGGCGTCTCGTCACCCTCTTTGTCAAGTGCATCGATTTTGTGATAGGCATTATAGAGGCTGGGGCGAAGCAGATCATTCATTGCCCCGTCAACCACCACAAAACGTTTATCACCATTTTTTTTCTCGTAGAGTACTTTTGTCAGAAAGTAGCCTGCATTGGCACTTAGATAGCGTCCAGGCTCTCCGATAACGGTGAGTTCCAGACCGCTCAAAGTGGAAAGAATCGCCTGAGCATAGTCATAAGGATCAATCGTTTCTTCATTATCGTAGCGTACACCCAGACCGCCGCCGATATCAAAGAATTTCAGCTCAATTCCGACAGCTGAGAGGGAGCGTACCAGATCAGCAACGATTTCAGACGCTTCACGTATAGGCTTTATGTCCGTTAATTGAGAACCGATATGCGAGTGAATACCGACAGGATCAAGATGCTCGGAGTTATTTGCAACGATATAGAGGCGTTTTGCCGTGTTCAGGTCAACACCAAATTTGTTATCATGCAGACCGGTTGAGATATACGGATGGGTTTTGGGATCAATATTCGGATTGACACGTATACTGATCCGTGCCTGAACATCCAGTTCTTTGGCAATCATCTCGACCCGTGCCAATTCAGCTTCACTCTCAATATTGATATAGAGAATATCGCGTTCTAATGCTTCTCTGATCTCGTCATCACGTTTTCCGACACCGCTGAAGATGATTTTATACTTGGGAATTCCCGCCAAAAATGCTCTTCGGACTTCTCCGATAGAGACACAGTCAGCTCCGGCACCCAGCTGGGCGAAATGTTTGACGACACTTAAGTTTGAATTGGCTTTCACGGCATAGGCCAAAATTGACTTACGCCCTTTAAAAGCACTCTTCAATGACGTATACTGTGTACGCATACTGTCAAAATCGTAGACATACAAAGGTGTCTGATATTTTTCTGCCAACTGCTTAAAATCGATCACTTTTTTCCTTATCTTACAAACATTTAACGTTTAGTAATTTTAGCAAAAAAGTTCTTATTTAAGTGTTTTGACAGAAACTTTTCAACCTTCTGACGGCAGGCGGTTACGATGCCACTGAAAAAGTGATGCGAAAAAGAGTACAATGACCGGTAAAATAATTCCCAATTCACTTGAAATTGTTTTGTTATTGGAGAGTTCTGTCAACATAAACAAGACAGCCCAGGTCATCAATGTTGCCAAAATGGCCGCAAAACTAAAAAAGGTGATATTTAAAAACCTTGTACTGATCGGGACAAAGAAGAAGATGATCACAATCAGACTCGGTACAAAAAGCGGGGTGATAAAAATGCGGTAAAGCGCACTCTTGATATTGTCAATATTGAGCTTCTCATTTGTAAAAAGCACCAAAGCATCAATCGCATCAAAAATGGTAAAGTTTACTTTTCCTTCATAGACCTGGTCCAGAATTTTCGGACGGAACCCCTTTAAAAGCCGGAAGTGGTTATGTTCCTCAATCAAAATACCATTGCCCTGCAGAGAGAGCAATGCCGGTTTTTCAAGACTGTGTGCTTTTTTTATATTCCAATATCCGTCAGCATAAGAGGCACTGTCTGCCACCAAAACTTCCTGGAGAGAGTTTTCTTTCAATCTAAAAACACGAATATCGTCTGCACGTTCCTGCAGGGGGTAGAGTTTTCCAAAATAGATAAACTTGTCTTCAAACGTAAAAAAAAGATCTGATGTCGGTTGAATATACTGTGAAGATGAACGGATATTGTCTGCATACTCATTGGCTCGTGCAAACGAAGTTGCATGCAAAGCCACATAACCGGTAATGATGACAGATGCAACTACAACAAAAGGTTTGAGCACATCTGTTTTGGAATAACCAAGTGAATAAAGGGCAACAAGCGCGTTGGAACGGATCAAAAATATTTTGGTTGTGATCATAGCAAAGACCAGTGAAAGCGGTAACAGCATATCAATGGCAAAAAAAGATTTATACATCAAATAAATCAGTACAAGATTGGCAGATTTTGGCAGTTTGTCACCCACTCCCATATAATCAAATCCGACACTGAAAATGATCAATGCACTTAAAATGACTAAAAAGTACTTGACATAATGGTATGCAATATATCTGAATGCCTGCATAAACACCTCAATTTAGTCAAAAGGGAGACTAGAACAGTTATTGTAACTGAAATTTTTTTATCGAGTACTTAGATGCCACATCTTCCCACGGCATTTTTAAAAGCATCTCAACAGCATCCGCCGTATGACTGATCCAGGTTTGAAGATGAGAAATCTCTTGCTCTGAAAACTGATGCAGCACATAATTAACCACTTGCCCTTTATCGGTTGGTTTTCCAATGCCCATACGTATCCGAAGGTATTCCCTTGAGATAGATACATCCGTTGATTTCAGTCCGTTATGACCGCCATGACCGCCGCCGAATTTAAATCGAAGCGTACCAAAAGGCAGATCCAGGTCATCATGGATCACGATAACATCATCAATCTTGTAAAAGTTTTTGACAGCAGCGACAGCACGGCCGGAATGGTTCATATAGGTTAAAGGTTTAAGGTAAAAATGGGAGTTGCTTTTATAGAGTTCGCCTTCAAAAGAGGCTTTTTTGACAAAGTCTCCCGAATGACGTTTTAGAAGTTCATCAATGACCATAAACCCGATGTTGTGGCGGGTTTCGGTATAGGCCGAACCGGGATTTCCTAGTCCGACGATCAGCAAAATTATTTCGCTTTGATAATACTCAAAATAGAAACACGATCTGAATCTGTAAATGCTATATTATCAACTGCATTTAGATCACGAATCAGGATCGAGTTACCAAGATCCAGCGGTGCTACGTCAATATCGATATTGTTAGGAACATTCTCGATAGCACCTTTGACACGGATACGTTTTTTGGCAACGTGAAGAAGACCTTTGTTCTTCAGGCCTAACGGAGAACCGTGTGTTTCAATCGGAACGTGATAATGCGCTACTACGCCTGTTTGTGCAACCATAAGGTCAACATGAAGAAGATTACCGGAGACAGGTTGAGATTCATAAGACTGAACAACCACATTCATCTCTTTACCGCCGACATTTACTACAAATGCCAATGTCTCTTTATTGCGAACCGTACGGATAAAATCATTCATTTTGAATGCGGCATTGATATTTTCAAGCCCTTTTCCATAGATGTTTGCAATTAGATAACCATCACGACGCAACGCTTTTGTACCGCGTTTGCCGATACTCTCTCTAACTATACCTTCTAGCATAGGTGAATCCTTTTATAAAAATGAGCCGAATTATACTTAAAAAGGTTTTAAATAATCATAAAGCTATTTTATCTCGAATATCTCATCCTCGCCAAACTGCTGTACATCACTTTGTTCTTTTTTATCTTTATTGCTGCTGCCGACAGAGGCGAGACCTTCCATTCTCAGCTTCAGGTCAGCCGGCGAAGTCGCATATAAAAATGCCTCTTTTGCTGAAATAGTGCCTTCTTTCCAGATATCGAGAATAGCCTGATCGAAACTCTGCGATCCGTATATCTCTTTACCCTCTTCGATGGCGTCACGAATTTCCGTATCACGTTTCTCCAGGATAAGCTGTTCGATACGCGGTGTTTTCACCATCACTTCCAAAGCGGCGACCCGCTTATGATCTATCGTGGGAATAAGACGCTGTGAGATAACCCCCTGAAGGATCGAACTCAGTGACAGTCGTACCCTGTTTTGCTCTTCTGTCGGAAAAGTCGACACGATACGATTGATCGTCTCTTTGGCATCAAGGGTATGCAGTGTTGAAAATACCAGGTGCCCGGAATCCGCAGCATGCAGTGCAATATCAATTGTCTCGATATCACGCATCTCACCGACCAGGATAATATCTGGATCTTCCCGCAGCGCTGCACGAAGTGCATTGGCAAAATTCTTTGAATCCTGACCGATAGCACGCTGATTGACAATACATTTACGATCTTTATGCACAAACTCGATCGGATCTTCAATGGTCAGAATATGTTTACGCTTTTTCATGTTGATCTCATTGATCAAAGCAGCCAAAGTGGTTGACTTACCTGATCCGGTTACACCGGTTACCAGGATCAGTCCCCGTTCCATCTCGGTAAATTTACGGATAACATCCGGCAGATTCAAATCTGATATCGAAAGTATCTCCACAGGAATAACACGGAATACTGCCGAGATACCATCCATCTGAAAGAAGATATTGACACGAAAACGGGTTTTTTCGTCAAACGGATAGATAAAGTCCAGCTCTTTTTTCTCAACAAGCTCATTAAAGCGGCTCCTTAAGAGCTCTTTGGCAAAAGTGATGGCTTCACTTTTGGTAAAAACATCACTGCCTAGCGGGACAATTTCACCGTTGATACGTGCCCGGACAACTGCATTGGCTTTCAGATGCAGGTCACTTCCTCCGGTCTCCACCATACGTTTCAGGTATGCTCGCACTTTTTTGAGTGCTTCAAAAGTCAGGTTTTTGACATCTACTTCATTATTTTGATTTCCTGCAATCGCCATTACTGCTCCAATACGGTTAAAATATCTCTAAATGCATCTTTAAATGCGATGAGGCCCTCATCGATCTGCTGCTGTACAACAGCATCAAAACTGATACCCGCCTCAGCCACATTCTCAAAATGTTTTGCAATCACTTCTTCACTGATCGGCAGTTTTACTTTTGTATCACCGCCGGCCACAAACGCATCAACGGTTGCGATCGGCGCGGTGTTGACACTGTTGTATGCTAAAAGCCCGTCAATATAATACGAAGCCGCCAGAGTGTCACCCTTCACCCCGGTAGAAGCAAAAAGAGTACGGCATTTGAGCACCGCTTTCGCTTCAACAGCGTTATAGATGGCAGCGGCATTATAGATACCCGAAAGCGAAGGGGCAACACCTTTTTCGCTCAGCGCAGCATCCATTGCCCGATCAATTCTACTGACAAAAACACTGATCACAGTATCACTCACGACTCCTGATTTCTCCTGTGCCCGTTGAAACGCTTGTGCACAGGAAAGCGCCTGCTCTTTCGAAAAAACCAAAGTAGCATTTACCGCGATCCCCTCTGCCGCAAGTGCTTCCATCGCCTGATAACCTGCCTCTGTAGCAGGAACTTTGATCATGACATTCGGACGTCCGATCATGGCATGAAGACGTTTTCCCTCATCGATCGTTCCTGCCGTGTCATCGCATAAGAACGGGTCAACCTCGATACTCACATAACCGTCATCTCCGCTGTCATACAAAGGACGAAGCAGATCTGCCGCTTTTTGAATATCATAAACGGCAACCGCTTCATATTTGGCTTTTGCCGTATGGTTTTTCAGCGTCTCCAATTGTGCCTGATACGCCGGTGAGCTCAAAATAGCATTTTTGAAAATAGCCGGATTGGAAGTTGCGCCGTTAACGATGCCTTTGTCAATCAGCTCTTTGAATTGTGTATCCAGAAAATCACGTTCGATAAAATCTGCCCATAATGAAAACTTTAAATCCGCTATATACATCTGCTGCCCTGAAATAAGATATGATGATTATAGCCAAAGATAAAATAAATCAGTGATAACAGAGCGTAAACAGCGTGAAAAAGCGATGGTGCAGTACCGGAGCTAAAGAAACTTTTGAAAAATAACCGCACCATTAGTACCGCCAAAGCCAAAATTACAGCTCAACACGGTGTTGACCTCCGTATGGATTGGCTCATTTTTCACCAGATTGATCTTCTGCATCGCTGCTTCGCTTCGTGTGTAATTGATGACCGGCGGCAGTTGCTGTTGTTGCATAGCCATCAATGAAATAACAGCTTCGATCACTCCTGCAGCCCCAAGGCAGTGTCCTATCTGGCCTTTGGTTGAGCTCACATAGGGATTCATCTCGCCGAAAACACTAAAGATCGCTTTGGCTTCATCGATGTCATTGTGGGGAGTACTGGTCCCATGGGCATTGATATAGTCGATCTTCGGCTTATCTGCCATCTCCCATGCAAGCCGAAGCGCTTTCTGCGCCCCTTTTCCTTCTGGGTGCGGCGCTGTAATATGATGGGCATCCGCACTTTCTCCAAAACCAATGATCTCGGCATAAATTTTTGCACCGCGGCGCTCTGCATATTCAAGTGTTTCGACTACCAATGCTCCCGCTCCCTCTCCCAAGACAAAACCGTCTCGTTCACTATCAAATGGACGCGAAGCATGCGCCGGGTCATCATTGCGTTTTGAAAGGGCATTCATCGCCCCATAACCGGCGATACTCAAGGGAGTGACCGGGGCTTCTGCACCGACAACGATCATTCCCTCGCACTGACCGAACTGCAAGGTCTTATAGGCTTCGATAATCCCATGGGTTCCGGCGGCACAGGCACTGGTCACACTCAGGTTCGGACCGCTCATCTTATGACGGATAGAGAGTTGTCCGCCAAGCATATTAGGCAGATAAGAAGGTACCAGGAAAGGGGTGGTATACCGCAGTCCCAGGTCACATTTCACATCGCTTGCCGATTCCAACGCACCGATTCCGGTCATACAGTTGGTACTCACGACTCCGAAACCACTGACATCAACGTCATGCAGTCCGGCATCTTTCAATGCTTCATCTCCGGCATGCAAACCAAGCTGAATAAACCGGTCCGCTTTTTTGACCTCTTTTTTCTTCATCACTGACGTCGGATCAAAATCTTTCACCTCAGCCGCAATGGTCGTTGAAAGGCCATCCGTTTCACAAAGAGTCACCTCTCCGACACCGCATTCGCCTCTGAGAATTGCCTCAAACGAAGACTTATCATGTCCGAGCGCATTGATCATGCCGACACCCGTGACAACAATACGTTTCATAACGCTCTCGCTTTAAAATTCTCAAACAGCTGATCCGCCCAGTGATCGATATCGGTCTCGGTCTGAGAAGTCAGGATAACAAAGGAGAGATCCTCTTCAGGGTAGATACGCATGATCGTACGATATCCCGGCCCAAGCCCCTGATGCTGCAGAAAAAAGTTATTATCGTTTGTCAGCTGATACCATCCTATGCCGAAGCGCACATCATCATAAGCCGAAAATGTCTGGTTAACTTTAACACTGGGCGTATGGAGAAATATTTTTTCTGTTTCGGCATCAAAAAAAGCACCATTTCGATAAGCCTGTAAAAAGAGTGCCATGTCATGGATAGAACTGACCAATCCCCCTGCCGGCTGCCAACGGACATCAAACTGTTTCAGCCATAATGTCGTACCGTCATAGCGATCCCGCCACGAATCTTCCATAAACATCCGCATGGCAAAACCGACAATCGAGAAATACTTCACTGTTCCGTATACCTGATCTTCGAGCATCTCCTGCCTGTAGTCAAATCCGCTCCGTTTCATTTTTGCCGGTTCCAGCACTCTTGTACGCACCAGTTCGGCAAACGGTTTTCCCGTAACCTTTTCCATAATCTTGCCTAACAGAACATACTCTGCACTGGAGTATTTGGCTTCAGAGCCCGGTAGATACGGTAGATCAATATACTCTTCCAACTCCTCCTTTTGAGAGAGCATATAGGCGTAATAATTATCATCGAACATATAACGGTAGTCCCCGGACCGATCGGTAATGCCGGAACTGTGATTCAGAAGGTTCAAGACGGTAATGGTCGCATTGTGTTCATCATATTTTGCACGAAGACGAGGGAAAAAGTTTCGGATATCCGCACTAAGCGAAACACGCTCTTCTGCAACCAGTTGCATCATCACCGTGGCCGTCAATATTTTTGTCAGGGAGAAAACATGATAAATACTCTCGATGGAGCTCATCTCTTTTTTCTCAATATCGTTATAACCGAAACTGCTCTCATAGATGATTTCACTGCCTTTGAGCACGGCAAAAGATGCAGAAGGAGGCTCTGTCTCACTTATCTGTTCAGCTACAAACGCTTCAAAACGGTTTACATCAGCCTGTAGAAACGATGCTGAAAGCAACAGAAAAATTCCCATCATTTTGATCATTGGCGTACCTTTTTTCCCATACTGTTTTTTGCTATTTCATCCACCATTTCAAGTTTAAAATCAAAATTTATAGCCGGATAATGCTCTTTAAATAGTGCCGAAATATCCTCTTTTTCCACCTTAGCTTTAGAAACCAGATCAATATGTAAAGCCTCGTCTTTTAGCCGCTTACTGTCACGCATGATACTAATAAGCGCTTCTTTAATGCCAAGATGTTTTTCCAGGAGTGCTTCAAGTTCCAAAATGGAGATCCGCTTTCCCGAGATTTTAATGATGTCATTCAAGCGCCCGAGCAACCTGAACGCATTGCCCTCTCTTTCGATAATATCGGTCGTCATATACGGACGCGGCATCAAAAACACCTTTTCCTCAAACAGATGGGTAGAGAGATAAGGAGAGTTAACGATCATTACACCTTCATGGTTTTGACTGATATGAACCCCTTCAAGCGGTTCCCAGAGCGTTTGAGTTCCTTTTTTTACGGCAATCCCTCCCGTCTCAGTCGAGCCGAAGAGCTGATATATCCGGCTGTTGTATTTATCCTGAAACTGTTGAATCTCATCTTCGAGCAGAAGCCCGGTAGAGGAGAGAAAGAGCACATTGCCCAGATCATGATCACGCCGCAGACGCAAAAGAGATTTAAGATAAACAGGCGTCGTCACAACCAGTGTTTTTTTATCCTCATGCAATTTCAGAAGATCCTGCGGCCAGTACTCCTCTTTAAACAGCACTTCACATCCCAAACGCTGCGGAAGCATCACCCCGGAGAGAAAACCGTAAATATGGATAAAAGGAACCGTCACGATCACTCGCTCAAACGCCTCGTCTTTAAAGAGTTTCGTCAAAGCATCCAGTTCACCCTGAATATTCTGTTCCCGTTTGATCGCTCCCGTCGGCACGCCGGTCGTACCCGAAGTAAAAAAAACGGCATAGGCATCTCGCGGCAGCGATGAGGACAAAGCGGCCTTATCATAAGCAGTGATGCCCAAGGATTCAACCCGCTCTGCAATGGTCTTCATCTTATGATCAAACAGTATCGGTGTCACACCGGCATCAATCGCTTTATGCAACATAGAAAAAAGTGTCGGCTTATCCGGAGCATCAAAGGTTGCGGCATCTTTTTCAACCAGACTGATCTTATCTTTCAGCTGACTGAGTAGATAGTTTTTACGCTCTCCCTGATTGTTGATATAAATAATGTTTGTATCGGTTGATTTCATATATAATTATTCTTTCATGAAGATAGTTCTTACTTTGTTGAAATAATGTCAGATGTATTTATAATTTTACACTGTAATTCTCTTTGACAGCTATTGCTACTACAATATGAATTACTCATATACTACTTCAAGTTTTTGACAGGCAGATAATTGCATTTGAGTCAAATATGGTCATTACCACTCATCTCTTTGTTTTCTTTGCAACCTAAGCGGATCATCAATATTTTTAAATGCTGTGACATTTGAATCATCAAATAGTTTAATCATATCTTGTTTCAGTGAAACGTGAGGTTTTAATACCTTCTCTTCTACTACTGTAATTTCTTTGGAATTTAAACTTTTCAGTAAGTATAAAAAATGTTCATACATACTATCTTTGACCTGCAATGTTATTGTGTGCATAAGTTTTCCTTACAAAGTTATGAGCACCTCTCAAAACCCTGGTTAGTCTCAGAGGTGCCCTTCAATGCCATTAAGCTAAGCAATTTTACGTTCTCGGGGCTGCGACTTTAGTCGCATTAAC
>DAOWOG010000054.1 GCA_030642185.1 Helicobacteraceae bacterium
GGTAAAAAAGTGGTACATAAACCATTTAAGGTTGATCCTACAGTAGATATGAAAACGGCTCCATTTGATCAAATGATGGCTATGGATGCAAAGAAATACTTTAATTATGGTGCCGATTTAATGAAAAAGCATCCGCCACACTCTACAGATTTTTCCATTCTTGCCAGAATGAAACGCATAGGTATCGTAGCAGGAGAGAGTTTTGACTATGAAAAAGCATCTCCTGTAGTTAAAGCTGCACTTGATCATGCTGTGGTTGACGGGCTTCAACTTATGAAGAATACTCTTCCTTCATTAGCAAATATAGTCAATGGCTGGCAGATGAATACTTCTTCAATGGGTGTTTATGGCAACTTCTATATGAAACGAGCCGTAGTGACTTTAATCGGTCTTGGTGCAATTCCACCGGAAGAGGCTATATACCCACTTAACCTGGCAGATGCAGATGGTAAAAAAATAATGGGAACCAGCAACTACACTATGCATTTTTCTAAAGATACACTACCACCTGTAGATGCATTTTGGTCTATTACGATGTATGATGAAGAAGGTTTTCAAGTTGCAAATGAACTCAATCGTTTTGCCATTGGAGATCGTGATGATCTAGTCTACAACAAAGATGGATCACTTGACATCTATATTCAGTCAAAATCACCGGGTAAAAGCAAAGAGTCAAACTGGTTACCGTCTCCAAATAAAGGCGAACTAGGTATTACGATGAGACTCTATGCTCCCAAACCTCAGGCGCTTGATGGTCGTTGGGTTCCACCGGTTATTAAAAGAGTAAAATAATGGGGACTTTAACCAAGAGAATAATTTTTACTTAAAAGTGAGAAATGCATTTTTTCAATATTTACACCTATTAATGATGTTTTTTCCACTTGCCATTCTAAAAGATTTTTC
Source organism: Helicobacteraceae bacterium (assembly GCA_030642185.1). Lineage (GTDB taxonomy): Bacteria > Campylobacterota > Campylobacteria > Campylobacterales > Sulfurimonadaceae > 4484-230. Next base: position 904 of record DAOWOG010000054.1, read on the forward strand.
AACAAACCCCTATTTTTAGGGATTTGCTAATTGTTGAAAATAAAAAATGGTATGAGGAAAGTGAGTATAATCATTTGTAGTATTATTTTTTTAGAATCACCCTTGGAGAATAAGCAAAAATGTATCAGATGAAATATCAAAAGAACATCTTTCTTATACTATTTACTGTTTTAATAGTAGGTGGTTGTTCATCCAGACCACCTGCCCTTCCTGAGGCTAACTCTCATCTCCTTCCGTGGGGTGCAATTGAGCTTGATATCACAAAAACAGAGGGTAGCTATACGATTAGAAATAGTCTTGGCAGGGCAATTGCACAAAAAGCAGAGAGCTATAGTGAGAGTAATGGAGAGGTTCCTTTTAATATCCTGACACTCTCCGGCGGAGGTGCTAGAGGAGCTTATGGAGCTGGACTTCTCTTAGGATGGTCAGCACACGGTAGTATTCCTGAGTTTGATATCGTTACCGGCATATCGACTGGGGCAATCATGTCTACTTTTGTTTTTGCCGGTGGTGATGAACTGGAAAAAGTCAAAAAATTCTATACAACTCTAAAAACAGAAGATATCTACACAAGTAATATATTTCGTTTTTTTAGCAGTGCTACTATTAGTAACACAACACCATTTAAACAACTACTTGCCTCTGAGATTGATGAAGCACTTTTAGCCAAAGTGGCAAAAGAACATGCCAAGGGTCGTCGCCTCTATGTTGGTACAACGAATCTTGATACTGGTCAATTAGTTGTATGGGATATGGGTGCAATCGCTTCAAGTATGCGTAGTGACAAACTTCAACATTATCGTGATATCATCTATGCCTCAAGCGCAATACCTATTCTCTTCCCACCGCAATTTTTTGAGATACCTGTAGATGAGAAAAATTATTATCAGATGCATGTAGATGGTGGCATACACTCATTTGTTTTTATGATTGGTCTTTTCATTAACTGGGAAGAGGTACTTGGAAAAAAAGAAGATGCAAATAGTAACTTTGATGTTACGCTCTACACTATTGCCAACCGTAAATATCGACAACGCCACACATATACTCCTGTAGAACAAAACCCTACAGAAGTTATAACAGCCCTTCTTTTAACGGAGACTGATCTTCTGTTTGATCGAAGCATGTATAGACTTTACAAAAGAACTATAAATAATGGATTCAAATTTCGTATGGCATCCGTGCCGGTTGAGACTAATCTAGTTGAACTTCCTACTCTCTTTAATCCCGATGAGATGAGCAAGTTATTTGATATCGGTTATTCAGCCGGTATCAACGGATATCAATGGCAGAGTGAGATTGCACTTGATGAGTATGACAAACAGTAAGGAGAGAACATGTTAAAACATAAACTCTATATAGCAACAATTTTTTGGACTTTTATAATCACTCTTGCAATGACGCTGAGCCTGTCCTCATGCGCTAAAACACCTGCAGCAGAAATACGCAAACAAGAGTGGTCAAAACCTGTTCTCCAAAGCAGTGTTCATAACCTTTACAAGGTTGATGATAAACTTTATCGCTCGGCTCAGCCTGACAGCGATGGTTTTAAGGAACTCTACAAGTTCGGTGTACGCCACGACCTTAACCTGCGTCAATATCATGGCGATACCAAGTATCTAAAAGAAGTAGATATCATAGAGTATCGTATCCCCATCCATACCTCCAGTAAACGCTACGAACAGCTTGTTGAGGCGGTACAATTTATCGTTAATGCCAAAGAGCCCGTGCTTGTACATTGCAGACACGGATCAGACCGCACCGGTACAGTTGTGGCAGGCTACCGCATCGCTGTGCAAAACTGGGATAAGGAAGATGCCATTGATGAGATGGTACATGGAGGCTACGGACATCATAAGATATTCGACAATCTTCGTCAATTGCTTCGCTCACTTGATGTGGAACAGTTTAAAGAAGATATATTTGGAGATAAGCATGAATAGCAAAATGCCTACGCTTTATGCAACCATTCTTGTAGTTCTTATGGTCGTTATCGGTGGCTGTTCGGGAAAACATCAGGCTCTAAAACCTAAAATATCAGAGCCAGTTATCCATGTAGAGCATTCAGATTCACTTCACGGCTTCTTTGGCTCCAACATAAGCGCCAACACGCCACAGAGCGGCTTTTATCCGTTACAGAACAATCTGGATGCTTTTGCGGCGCGTATTGCGTTTATCCACAATGCAAAGAAATCACTAGACTTGCAATATTACCTTTTTATTGGAGATAACACCGGAAACACGATGACAAAATATGTTTTAGATGCGGCGGACAGGGGCGTAAAAGTCCGTGTCATTCTTGATGACATCCTTCAGGGCAGTGCTACGGATAAACATCTTATGGCGCTTGATAGTCATCCCAATATCTCCATCAAGCTGTTTAATCCGACAAATTTCAGAACTACTCTACGCTGGATTGAAATGTTCTTGCACATCAATACTATGGGGCGCCGTATGCACAACAAGGCATTTATCGCAGATAACAGTGTCGCGATCATCGGCGGCAGGAATATAGAAGATATCTACTTTGCCGCTGACAGTGCCAATATCTTCATCGACAGCGACATACTGGTCGCTGGTCCGTTAGTCGCAGATATCTCAAGTCAGTTTGAAACCTATTGGGACAGCAAAGTGTGTATTCCGATCGGCCAAGTGAGTGACAAATCAAAATTATCTTTGGAAATTTTACGCAAAAATATTGATCACTTCGTCGAGTCATTTAGCTATACCGACTATGTAGAAGCAGTCCTCCAAAGTAGGTTCTTTCATGAATTCCGTGCAGGCGACATCGATCTGATCTATGGCGAAAGCCAACTCTACTTCGACCTGCCGACCAAAGTGACAATCAGTGAAGAAGATACAGATACCCACCTTAGCAAGCATTTGCGTCCTATTATCCTTGGTGCTACCAAGAGGCTCTGGGTCATATCACCCTATTTTATGCCCAATCCTAACTCTATGAAAGCACTTGAACAGCTGCGTCAAAAAGGGGTAGATGTCGCCATTTTGACCAATTCTCTGGCAACTAACGATGCTATTCCAGTGTATAGTGCCTACGCCAAGTATCAAAAAGCATTGCTTCGCATGGGGGTTCGGCTTTATGAACTGAGCCCGCATGCATACCGTCGCATTTTCCAGGACTCCCTTTACAAAAAAGGAGACATCCCCCGAAGCAGCCTGCACGCCAAAGCCATGATCGTTGACGATGATATCTTTATTATCGGCTCGGCCAATATGGACCCCCGGTCGCACAAACTCAATACTGAACTGGTCGCCGTGATAAAAAGCAAAGAGATGGTCGATTTGCAAAAAGAGCTGTTTAAAAACACAACCTCTCCCGAGAATGCCTATCTGTTAACACTGGAGCCGGCACCAAAACAAAAACCTTTGATCACTGGCATGCCTATAGAAAAAGAGCGTGTGGTCTGGAATGGGACCTTGAACAAAAAACCGGTTAAATATTACAACGACGGCAATGCCGGATTCTGGAGAAGACTCGGATCAAACCTTGTATCTTACTTTCCAATCGAAGGCTATTTATAAATGCTCTTATTTTTGCCGGTAAACCTTTATAAATTTTCGAAAAGTGGATAGACAACTGTCGATAATATTCGTTATTATGTATTATAAGTAAAAATTCAGTATATAGGAGACAGTAAAATGAAACGAAGTGCTTTTATTAAAATGGTCATAAGCGTCATGGCAGCATCATCATCAACAATGGTAACTGCACAAGCAAGTGATGCAGAATTGGCTCAAGAACTTACCAACCCTATTGCCGATCTGATCACCATTCCTATTCAATCGACCTATGATCAAAATATTGGTCCCAATGACGAAGGTTATAAACTACAAACAAACATTCAACCGGTTATTCCCGTAGATATTTCAGAAAACTGGAACTTGCTTACTCGTACCATTGTGCCCGTTATTCAGCAAGATGAAATCGTTCCGGGTTCCGGGTCACAGTTTGGGCTGGGTGACACCTCTTTAAGTCTGTTTTTTTCACCTAAAAAACCTACCAACGGGGTGATATGGGGCGTAGGACCGATTGCACTACTGCCAACAGCTACCGATGCCAAACTAGGCGGTAAGAAGTGGGGTGTGGGACCTGCCGGAATCGTGGTGACTATGGTGGGTCCATGGACCATAGGCGGGCTTGCCAACCATCTCTGGTCTGTTGCCGGAGACAGTGAACGAGATGATATCAGCAACTCATTCGTGCAGCCGTTTGTGGCATACACATGGCCGAATGCCTGGACGGTATCGTTTCAAAGCGAGAGCACCTACAACTGGAAGAGCGAAGAGTGGGCGGTACCATTTAATGCGGCCGTAGCCAAACTGGTGCGGTTCGGTAAACTGCCTGTCAGTCTTCAGGCCGGTGCAGGTTATTGGGCAGAATCTGCTACAAATGGTCCTGAAGGAGTTCGTTTCAGGCTGCAGGCAAATATTGTGCTGCCAAAACGACTTTTATTTTAAGTAAAGGAGTCACTCATGAAAAACGAAAAGGAGAATATTATTGTGAACACTAAATTTAGATGGGCAATGAGAAGTATTCTACTCAGTGCCGTAATTGTGACACTAACCAGCCCGGCTCTGGCCGACAATTTCACCTATCCTCAAGGTGTTTACAGCGGCGAAGAAGTTAAACTTAGCAAATACCCAAACGGTGGTCTGGTCAACGCAACCGTGCTGGAACAGATCAAACTAACCCAGCCCACTGAACCTTACATCACGGAAATCACCGATGGCGTCTGGGCATTCGTAGGCTACCATTGGGGCTATAAAGCCCTGATCGAAGGTGAAAAAGGGCTGATTATTTATGATACTGGTGATGATATAGAAGAGTGTCAAGAGATTATCAAAATGGTCAAAAAAATCAGCAGTAAACCAATCAGCACAGTAATCTACAGCCATGCCCATTACGCTTTTGGCACCAAAGCTATCACGGATGCATACGGTGATGATATTACTGTGATCGGTCACCCTGATCTTAATAAAAACATTTTGGAAAGCGGTGGTCTTGGATCAGCTATTCCTGAACTGGCCCCCAGCCTGCTGGCACGAACACTGGAACAGTTTTCCTTCCTGCTTCCCGAAAGCGGACCTGACGGCCAGGCGCCTACCCCGGTAGGTAAAACCAAGGGTTTTGTGCCGGTCAATACTCCGGTCACCAATGGCCAAAAGCTGACTGTGGATGGCGTCGAAATGGTGTTCTACACCGACTTCGACAGCGATACCGATGATCAGGTCATCGTGTATCTGCCCAAAACCAGAACCGTCTTGAACAACCACCTATGGCCAACTTTTCCCAATATCTATACCCTGCGCGGCTCGGTTTATCGTGATCCCACAGTCTGGGCTGGTGGCATAAAGTTAATTCGCGATCTGGAACCTGAACATCTGATCAACACCCATGCCGTCCCCCTCAGCGGTCAGAAAAAAATTCAGGAAGTACTTAGCGGTTATTATGATGCCATTATGTATCTGTATGACCAGACCTTACGCGGGATCCTGCATGGAAAAACTCCGGATGAACTGCGCTATTGGGTGCAACTGCCAAAAGATCTGGCCAAACAGCCTTATAACCAGATGAGTTACGGTGAGTTATCTTATTACCCACCTTATATCTACCAGTATGCCATTGGCTGGTTTGGGCGCGATGTAGAAAATCTCAATCGTATTGCTCCTAAAGATCAGGCCATAAAAATCGTACAGGGATTTGGCGGCGTAGATGCAGTGAAATCTGAGCTAAAAAAGACGATAAAGAACAAAGAATATGCCTGGTCTGCTGAGTTAGCCGGATACTTGGTTAAAGCAGCACCTGATGATCCTGAAGCGCGTCAGTTACTGGCTGATATACTAAGACAAATGGCATACAACACTGAAGCAACTATTCCCCGCTCCTGGTACCTGACTAAGGCACTGGCGCTGGAAGGCAAACTGCAGATTCCGATTGCCATGTTTACCGGGTCTGAATCCGTTCTGGAATCGTCACCGGACTCTTTTGTTAATCAGTACCGGGTACGCCTTGACCCCAAGGTCAGCTACGGTAAAGAGCAGCTACTTGCTATCACTCTTGAGGGTACGGATGCACCTACTATGGGTCTGCATGTACGCAGTGGTATAGCAGAGTTTGTGCCGGATGTCAGCAAACATTTCCGTAAGCCTGACATTTCCATTAATATGTCCATGGAAGCTTGGTCGGGCTACTTTGTGGGCGACATCACCCTGGACGCACTA
>DAOWOG010000339.1 GCA_030642185.1 Helicobacteraceae bacterium
GGAAAAAGCAGCATTGTCTCAACACTGGCTTACGATGACAGTGTGAAAATTTCGGCCACGCCTGGTGAAACAACACAAGTACGGGAATTTCCCCTGAAACTTGATGGAAAAACACTCTATCAGCTGTTCGATACACCGGGTTTTCAGGACCCGGGCCGAGTCTTAAAGTGGCTGAAGCAGCATGAGACAACATCCAGCATGCATGCAGAGACGCTTCAGCAGTTTATACATACTTTTAGGGACGATGAGGCATTCAGCGATGAAATCAAGTTGCTGCAACCCGTAATGAATGGTGCATGTATCGTCTATGTTGTTGACGGATCCAAGCCCTACAGTGAAGAGTATGAAGCAGAAATGGAGATCCTGAGATGGAGTGGGCAGCCCTCAATGGCGCTGATCAACAAAATAGGCAGTGAAGATTATATATTTCAATGGAAAGCTGCACTCAATCAGCATTTTAAAATGGTCCGTGAGTTTAACCCGCTTCAGATTACTTTTGAAGCAAAAACAGAGTTGCTTGATGCACTGTCTCATCTTAATAGCGAGTGGACGAAACAACTAAAAAGTGCGATTGATATACTTAAACAGGATCATCAGCAGCGGCTTGATGCGAGTGCAAGAATTATTGCAGAAAATATTTACCGCTCTCTAGAGTATAAATTGACATTTACCCTGTCTGCCAAACAGAGTGATAGAGAGGAAAAAGCTGCTTACGCAGAAAAGTATCTGAACCATTTAATCGGATTTGAGCAGCAGATGCAAACAGAGATTGAAAAGCGCTGGGGCCATAACCGGCTCAAACGTTCCGGAGACAGTGGGATTTTTGAGGAACTGGAACTTTTTTCACAAGAGAGCAGGGAACTATTCGGTCTTTCAAAACGCAGTTTGATTCTTGTCGGCAGTGTTTCCGGTGCTGCCATCGGAGGCAGTGCGGGCTTAACGCTTGCACCGACTGCCCTGTTTGACGGTGGTGCCACAATGGCTCTGAGTACAACGCTGCTTGCAGCCGGCGGCGGTATTTTGGGTGCTATCAGTGCCGCACGCGGTGCGGAGAAATATCTCAATATTTCAACATTGGGTTCTTTGTTAAATCGTCGAAAACTACAGATCGGTCCCATGCAAGATCCAAATTTTCCATTTATTCTATTGTCACGATCGATTCAGCATGCGGTGATTATTGCAAACAGGTCGCATGCGCTGCGTGATGAACTGCAATTAGCATTGAATTCATCCGAAAAGCTGTTTGATGCGGCAGAAAAAAAACGTCTGGCAAAACTGAATGTCAATTTTATCAAAGCGCGTAAAGCAGATGAAAGTCTGGATGCATATGCTGCATTGATCAAAATTAAACTGGCAGAAAAGATTTCTTAATTTTCTGATTTCTAAGTTTTTTCTGCTATTCTAAAATAATTAATTTTCAGGGGCACCTTTAAAAATGAGTATCTTTTCCAAACTTCTCGGTAAAAAGAAGAACGATCATACAGAAGAACTTATCGCTTCATTGGAATCAACAGAGTTCAATATCAATGCCATGCTGGATGATGTGGCCAATGCGGTGACATTGAAGTCTGGTGAAAAAGGAATCGGTCTGATTTTTGAAACGGATAAAGATGTTCCGTCAAAAGTTATCGGAGACCGTCTTCTGCTGGGAGAAGTACTGATCAGCCTTCTCGATAACACCATCGATTTAACACATGAAGGTGATGTCAGGCTGCAGGTCCAGCGTCTTGCAGAAGAGCAAAAAAAATTGCGGCTCAGATTCCAGATCACAAGTATGGGAAACGGGGTTGATGAAAGTGCAGCTGTCCAAACATTAAATGACTTTTTTCACAACGAAAATGTTTCTGTTCAAGGGTCGGGTAGCAAAAGCAAGGGATTGTTGCTCTCTCGTGAAATAGTACGTAAAATGAATGGTACATTTCTTGCAGTAAGCGAACCTGATCATAGTATTGCCGTGCGTGTAGACATTGCATTAGAGGTTAAAAACCTTCAGGAGAGACGGCACTACAGACTTCCGTCAACAGCTGCGATCGGTCTTAAAGTGATGATCATTGATGAAGAGATTGCTGCAGCGAGAGCCCTGCAGCAAAAGCTTGAATATTTTCGTCATGAGGTTCTTATAGGGCCCAATAAATTAATGCCGTTACATTTTCCGGATATCACCGATATTGATATACTTTTTGTTTCAGAGAAAGTGTTTAGCAGTGATTTTGGTGAGGATATTCTCCTGATGCGTTCAAAAACCGGGCTGAAGTTTGTTCTTGTTGAAAATATGTTCCGTCCTGCCAAAGATGACCGTGATGCACTTGATATGGCGGACAGCCTGATCTTTAAGCCGGTAAATCAACAAACCATACTTGATCTGTTGATCAATCTTTACGGTGAAGAGGGTGCAGAAGAATCGCATAAAATAAAAAAGAAGAATCAGATTTTTGTGGCGAAGGAGGGATTGCTGTGCGTCGGTAATGACAAGGAAGCTTTTGATGAGATTCTGCATGAATTTCTGACGCAGTATAAAAAGTCAAATATCGTGTTCTCTTCTCTGGTGGAAACAGGGAAATTTGAGGAGGCCCGCAAATACGCTTTTGATCTTAAAGGAGTACTGATCACGATTGGTGCCTATCGGCTGTCAGATCTTGTCGCACAGATGGAGAAGGCCTTTTCTCAGCAGGATTTGGAGCAGATAGCCAAATATACCGTAGGCTATGAAGATGAATTTATTGAAACATGCAAGGCCATTGAAAACTTCATGCTTCATATTCAGGAGACTAATCCGAC
>DAOWOG010000315.1 GCA_030642185.1 Helicobacteraceae bacterium
ATCAAGAGTATTTAGCACAAGCAGCGTTGAAAACAGCTTACTTAGTTTATCGGAAGCCTCAGTATAGAATTTATAGCGGCTTAGGACATCACTATGTTGAAGCTGCAGACGTTGTGTTTCGATTTTATCCACTTTCTGATCCAGCTCTTTGATCAGGCCTTCTACAAACTGCTGCTTATTTGAACGGATCAGCATAATGTAGTTGTTATAGGCACGTTTTTCACTTTGAAGTGTTTCATAGTTGCTTATACGCAATGAAGTAATTTCACTTTTGATATTGTGTGATGTTTTTTTAGTAAAATATTCTCTGTATTCTTTATGAACCTTCAGAGTTGATTCATAACTTGAGGTGATGGTGATCCCCAGTTGAGCAATCATATTTTCCAGTGCACTTTTACGTGCTTCATCAAGCGTAGTGCCATCCCCTACCCCATAAAGATAATCATCCGTCATCGCGGGTGGCGTCATATACCATATGGGAAGTGGCTTTGACTTTTCGGTAAAGGGCTGCGGTTCAGTTTTACTGCATCCGCCAAGAACAACAATGCCTATGCCAATCAACAAGCTAAATATAAATTTTTTCATCGCTGCATCTGCTCTCTGGCATGTTGCTCTTTTTTGATAGACCCTGCGATTCGTACCATGGCAGCATCAATCTCATCGACCGGTTCGATCGTCAGATCATCTGCAAGCTTGTAGAGCTGACTGGCTTGTTACAGTTCACCATTGATCTCTCTAATAACCCCTAAATTGTAAGCGGCCACATAACTGCGTTCATTTGTCTCATCCAGCAAACGGCTCAGCAGCTGTTCCGCTTTATCATAACGCTGATGTTCAATGTAAATCAGAGCATTTTCGAGCATATCCTCTTGAAGATCACTATAGTCTGTATCCGGATCTTCCAGCAATACAACATAAAAAGTACGGTAGTGCGGTGTCAATTGACTCGCAAACCTTGAAGCAAGATTTTGTGAAAGTATCTCCAACCCCCGTGACGGTGATGGCAAAGCGTTACTTTGATCACTGCATGTACGCCAGTGATTTGTCCCTTTTAATGCATCACTGTAGATAATATCACCCTTCTCAATGTCAACCATCTTCACCTGCGCCGCCAGTGTAATTGTCCTTTGAACGCAACTCACACTGTATTCATAGAGCTCTTTACACTTTTTATCGGCACATCGGGTTCGTCTCTCTCTATAATGACTATCGCTTGAATCTGCACTACTTATGATACCGCTGATAAGTGCCTGTGCTCCAAGAATATTACCACTTCAACAGCGCTTGATTCATCCAGTAGACCTGAGTTCTGGAAACGCTGTTCATGTAAAATACGATCGATATCTCTTCGACTGATCATCGTGAAGTAATTTTTACCATCAATACGTTTACCGGCAAGTTCAGCTTCGATTTTAGATGAAAGACCAACAGAGTCATCACTAAATCTATGCACTGCAATGGTAGTCGTTTTGGCAGCCCGATCAATCTCTGCCGGCTGCAGAACATGAACTTTTACTGTTTGTGAACAACCGGTAAAAAATACTAAACTAAGCAATAGCAGTATTGTTGTTTTCATTTATCTACTTCCCTGTAGGAAACTCTTTTTCAAGATTTACAAGTGCACTTTGGCAGTCTGGTTAATGGTATCTTTGCTTACAGAGACAAGAGCATAAATACTCTTATCGCCCTCATTTTCCCAATAGCTGATCTGTTTTGAGCCGTTAAGTGTAACATGTGCAACCTGTTTGGAGACCTGAGTTGTAACTTTATCTGCTACCTCTGAACTACTGACCCAGGAGTTGCATCTTTTGAACTACAACCGGTCCTGCTCCTATCACCATAACTGCAGCAGCCTGTACAATAATTTGTGTTTTCATAATGATGTCCTTGTTTTAGATGTTCACAGTATGAACCATCTCTATGACAGGATGTGTCATGGACTGTATAGTAAAAAGAAATTGTGATTTAATTGTGGGAAATTTATATACTGTCATCTACCTGTCAATAATTGACAAAACTGTATCTGCCGTGACCGATCATTTACTACAGATCAGGATGAACAGGAAAGTTTGAGGTTTTTATGCTCGTGCGGTGTCGGATGGGCATAGTGTTCAAATTCCGGATGTTCGTCATACGGACGCTGAGCCAGCGTAAATAACACTTCAACTCCACTGTAATCATTCATCTCGGCTTTGTCGATCGCCTCTTGCAGCATATAGTTTTTCAAAATATATTTTGGATTGCTGCGCAGCATCTGTGCCGAGCGCAGCTCAAACAGGCTCTCCTCTTTTAAGAGCCGTTCATCATAGGCTTCCAGCCATTCTGACATTCTCTCACGGTCAATACAGATATCACGCAGCGGAGTTTTATCTCCGTTATAACGCGATAGCATTCGGAAAAAGACCGTATAATCCACTTGTCCCTGCATCATGACACTCAACAGCCGTTTAATCAGATCAAGATCATTTTCCATCTCTCGCTGCCATCCCAGTTTTTTCCGCATGATCGTCATATAAGCCTGCGTAAAAAGATCGCCAAAAGGCTCCAATGCAACTTCCATACGTTTAAAATTGACGATCGGCGACAGTGCCCGGGCAAGCATCGTAAGATTCCAGTAAGCGACAGGCGGCTGTGAACCAAAACTGTAACGGCCTTCGACATCGGTATGGTTGCAGATAAATTCAAAATCATAATCATCCAAAAAAGCATACGGTCCATAATCGATCGTCAATCCGGCTATCGACATGTTGTCCGTATTCATCACCCCGTGGTTAAAACCGACGCTCTGCCACTGTGCCAGCAGTATTGCTGTCTTCTCAACCAGCGCCTCAAACATCAGGAAATAGGCATCGTCTTTCCCCTTAAGGTGCGGATAGGATTCATCGATAACATACTCTGCCAGCGCCTCAAGTTTGTCATGCATATCGGCATAATAAAAGTACTCAAAGGTGCCGAAACGCACCC
>DAOWOG010000098.1 GCA_030642185.1 Helicobacteraceae bacterium
CTCTGCTCAAGGGTTCGATTCATATTTTCGATAAACACCTGAGAACTGATTGTGTCAAAGACGGCATTGAGCTTCTCAAAATTTTCCATACTTTTTTGAAAATAGGTCTGCTCGATCTCCTCTTTTTCCCAAAAGTATACCTGTGTAGCCTGCTTGATCATTCTCACATCTTTTTCAAAGCTGCTTACTCCTGTTTTTTCATAAAAGATCCACCAGATTGAGAGAAAAATACCGTAAATGGAGACATAAAATGCCGTACCTACCCCGCCAAGCAGCAGTGATATCTCCTGCTCAAGTGCCTCAGAAGTCTGAGATGAGAAGTCCGGCATCGAGATGGCGATGCTGATGAAGGTTCCCAAAATCCCCAGTGTCGGAAAAATACCGGCAGCTACCGATGAAAAATTCTCATTGCGCAGCGTAGAACTGAACTCTTTGATAAAACCTTCAAAAGGGACATTGGCTTTGGTTGTGTCGACAATACTCAACAGATTATTATTGATGTATGCAGAGAGTTCCATCTTCATCGGCTCAAAACGTTTTTTAAACTGGCAAGCGGCGTAAAAGGCGTTATGACGCATAAAAAAGAGGAAAATAATAAAAATAATACCGATCAGTATAACACTGTGAATCTCTGTCTTAAGCGGAACCAACTCCATGTAACCGCCTATAACAATTAAAAAAATCACTAATGGAAGCCATACCAGCGTCACAAGCCGCATTACACAGCTTCTTTTGGTGCGAAACTCCAGCGAGAGATCCGCAAAATTCTGCTCATTAACCATCAGAATCCTTTATATCATTTTCTAATTCTACATCAACAAATATTAACTAAACATTGAAGCTTCAGCTCACATTCCCTAAATTCCATTTAATAGTTGTTAACCATAGTATTCACATTTTTGTTATATACTTATCTTAAGCAAGGGAGTATAGTGATCTCAACCTTTAATAAAGAAGATGCTATAAATTACTATATTTTCAGTGACGGCCAAAAATCAAAGCAAGGAGCTTATTATGAAAAATTGGAAACTTATTGTTGGTGCTGCTGCTGCAGCCTCCTTCCTCTTCGTCGGTTGTGGAGGCGGCAGTGATGATGCGCCTGCAAACGGAGGGGATACGATACCGGCTACTTCTAACATGACACCGCAAAATGTTGATGATATGGCAACAACAACTGCCGGTCAATTGGGATGTGTCTATACATCAAATAATCCTGCCCCGGCACTGCGTACTGCCCAGTCAGCTTCAAACCTTTTGGTTGTAAAAAAAGTAACTGAAAAAATAGTGATAGGCACTGTTGTCGACACATCATTAAGAGGTGCTCCACAACGTGAAGTACAAGTTGAAAATGGAAATTGTGGCGGTAATTACACCTTGACCTCGACTGATACAACCTTCAATATTGTATTTAACGACTATTGTACAACAGATCTTGGTGGTGTTGAAACAAAAGTAAATGGTAGTGCAAATATTCAGATGGTATCACTTGATCCAATTAATGTCGCACTATCTACACCGAACTCGATTACTGTAAAAAGTACCAATCCTGAAACAAATGAACAAATCGATGTCGAAATCAATGTTCAAAATGGACAAGCCACTCAGGCTGCTGACGGTTCAACAACATTGACTGCATCGTCAGTATACATAAAAGATAATGTTTCTGGTGAAGAATTCAGTGCAACCAATCTGTCTGCGACAATGAGCGAAAACGGCAACATTGCATTCAGCGCGGACATGGTACTTCCGGATCTTGGACCAACCCATATAGTCGGTGATATTACAGATGCCGGTCTCGGTACGATCACACTGACTAGCGGTGGGGATACAACGGTCATCACATCGACAAGTGAAGGCGTATTTACCGTTACTACAAATGGAACGCAAACCGGGGTAATGGACTGTTCAATGGTTGAAACAGACTCATTACTGGAAGACGTTACCGGCGTATTTCCTTAACCGAACTCACGTCTCTCTTCATCCTTTGAAGAGAACGTGTTTTCAACTGTTTAGTTCAACGCTCAACAAGTGTACTGTCAGAGAAGACAGAAAATATCTTTTCTGTAAAAAGGCTGTTTAAGTCTTCTGTGTCATAAAGATTTTTAGAACTATAAGCGGGATCAATTAGTCGCGTATATGCAGTAATCTTATCATTTTCCACTTCCAGAACTACATAACCATTGTGCAGTGTATCAACCTCTTTAAGTACCGAAAACGTTTCATTTTCCTCGACAAGCTTCTGATTGCTCTCTTTGAGAAAAGCATCAAGATCAAGATTTTCAATAATCTCTGCCAGTCCTTCGATCTGTGAGACAAGGTCACTTTGCAGTATCTTGGTATAGAGCATTTCGGCAAAAGTGATCGATGAGATGGAACTGCCGGTAAATTCTGCCACACCATGATGATCAGTGATAAACGTCGAGTGGATATCACCTGAGATGATGACACTTCGGTTTGATCGAAGTTTTTCCAGCATCTCTTCACGTTTCAGCGTAAAACCGTCAAACTGATCGACATTGATATAAAACATTGTCCTGAGCTCATCGGGAAGTATTTCGAAGCTGCTTAGATCAACAATCATCGGTGCCATCGAAACTGAATTGGCATAAACACGCCATGCAGCATCAGATTGCAGTTTCTCATCGATCCACTGCTGCTGTTCATCACCGTAGACATTATCTGCTCCATGCATGCCCCGATAGATATCGAACGCCTCTTTGACCACCATATAACGTGATCCGACTCCACTGGATGCAAAAAGGTCCGCCTTTCCAAGATGAATGTAAGCGAGCCCTTTTTCCAGGGCATTATATTCATCGTCTCCCTCTGTCTGATAGATCAATGGTTTTTCTAATGCAGGAGAAACGGCTTTATTATAAGCTTTGAGCATCTCATTGGCGACGAAAGCACTGATTTTTCCCTGGATCATTTGAGTAGCTTTCCTTGAAGCCGAAATCAGGTCAAGACCGCTTGAAAAGTACATCGGTGTCAGAATCTGTGTCAACACCACCCTATAAGCATCATGAGGGGGACTATCCACATCGATATACGGACCAAAACGTTCCTCATTCATTACATAGAGCGTTTCGCCGTCATTTCCATCAGGAAGCTGATCGTAGTAATGGATCAACTGCGCTTTATCAGCAAACACTGTTCCGGGAAACGCATCCTCCTCAATCAGATGATCAGGCCGATAGGTTCGGTAATCCGTTAAAATCAGATGCAGGTTATTGCCAAAATGAAAGTCCCTATAAATAACCGGATCGCCTTCTTCATCCAGCAGGAGCATACTCTCAGGACTCATCACCCCCTGATCATCAAGCCCTGCTTCCAAGGGCATATACTCAAAATAGGCTCTTTGAGAGTTTTGTTTGCGCTCCGGATCATGCTCATTGATTCGGCCTCCAAAATAGTTGGCACTGGCTCCGAAATTATCATCACTGTATTCATGATCATCCCAAATGGCGATCATAGGGAAACGTTCATGTATTTTTTGCAGCATCTCATCACTGCGGTAGACCTGGTACAGTTGACGGTAATTATCAACAGAACGGGCTGCATAAAAAACAGTCCCCTCAGACTGAAGCCTGATCGTACCCTCAATATCACGAAAAACAATTTTTCGGTTTTCATCACCTGATTGAAAAGCGGGATCACCTGTTGTCTCATAGATATAATCACCCAGATGCACGATAAAATCCATATCATCAAACTGAAGCATATCCGCATAGGTATTATAGTAGCGTCCTATATAATCCTGACAGGAGACAGAGGTAAATTTGATTTTCTGCGTATCCGATGCTGCTGGTGCTGTTTTGGTACGACCTGTTCTGGAGTAGTTTTGTTTAAAACGAAAACGATAATAGTAGTAGGTATAGGATTCTAACTGATCCACTCTGATTTTGATGCAGTTATCGAAGACAGCGTAGGCGGTAACCGTTTTCTGAAGGACTATCTGCTCAAACGCTTCATCGGTTGCAACTTCCAACTCTACTGAAAGATCTTCTCCTGATAAAGCGATATCTTCGACCCTTGTCCACAAAATGACACTGCTTTCACGGGGATCACCCGAAGCTACTGACTGCGGAAAATAGTGTGGCACATTTTCTGTTGCAGAGCCTCCGCCGCAACCGCTAAAGAGGGCAGGTACAAAAACAATACCTGAACCCAGCATCATCAGCTTTAACACATCCCTGCGCTCAAAATTCTTCAATCCATTTTCCATGCCTGACCTGCCTTGTCTATACTTCTTTTTATTATATCAGCAATTATTATACTGTTTATCCTGTAAAGTAACACGGCTTTAAATAATGCTATACTTTTGCCAATTATTTTTCAGGAAACCGATGTGAAAGCACCTAAAGGGTTCGCAAAGAACTACTTTACTTTATCTGCCATCCAGGCCTACAGCACCCACCCGATGCTGCACCAGATCGATGCGCGTATCCATGCTTTTATCCTTCAAATCGGCGAGGAGTGTGACGAAGAGCTTTCAGATGGTGATTTAGAAGCCCTGCTATGCAGCGAACACTCCTCTGTTCCTGCGCATGCAGGGCACTGTAACTGTTACTATAACCGTCTCACCCGCAATCTTATCCGACAAAATCCCAGACCAAAACTTTTAATCCGTCTTTACCGATATACCAATTCAGCAATTTCACCGCCGTATCAAAGCATCTACTCATCAAACATTTTCAATAACAACGAAGGAATAATCTATGACTAAACAACTTTTATCACTTGCTGCCACTACGGCGATCTCTGCTTCACTGTTTGCAGGCAACACGATCACGCTCGAGCCTTTAAGCGTAACGACTACTGCCATCACCACCGATGAACTTTCTGCCCCTGAGGCTGTAGAAGTCTTTACACAGGCAGACATTGAAAAAGCCCATGTTCAGAGCGTGTATGACTTTTTGAACGAGCAGAGTTCCATCATTGCCATCCCGAGCTTTGGCAATCCTATGATGCAAAAACTGGACCTGCATGGCTACGGAACTGCAAACGGATATCAAAACATCGTTATTCGTGTGAATGGCCGTCGTATGAACAATATAGACATGGTGCCTCAACTGCTCTCTTCCATACCGCCAAGCTCAATCGAACGTATTGAAATTATCAAGGGAAGCGGTATTGTGACCGGCGGTGACGGTGCCAATGCCGGTGTTATCAACATCACGACCAAACAGTCTAACGACAAAGAGATCACCCTCTACGGCGGTAATTTTCGAACTTTCAGCGGCTCTGCCTATGTCGGTTATGCCGGTGAAAAACTGGCAATGTCTGTCCTGGGAGATGTCTATCAAAGTGACGGGCCAAGAACAGTGGATACGCAAGGAAATACCGATGAACAGCGCATGAAAAATGGCCGTTTTGATATCAGCTACACTCCAGTCAATGCCTTTGAGCTGCGTGCAGGTGCCCAGTTTAGTAAAACTGACTCCACTTACGGCAGCTATCTGACACGTGATGAATATAATGACGATCCATCCCAGGCCGGAGCAGCCAACTGGGGTCCTACCCAGCAAAAATATGACAGCAATGTTGCTGATCTGGGTTTCACCTATGAGATATCGTCATCCTGGGCACTGCATACCGACGGTTCGCATGAGAAGAAAAAATCAGAGTACGTCACCTACAACTCTATTGCGAACTACACCTATGACAGTATCAATGCCGGAATTGATTTCAGCAGTGATCTTTTAGAACTTACTTTCGGTTTTGACGGTTTCAAAGGCGAACGAAAGAGCGGTGATTCATTTTACAGTCTTGCCAATACCACTGAGAAAAACAGTGGTGCAGCCTACATGATGAGCCAGTGGAACATTGGCAGCAGTACTTTCAAAGCCGGAGCACGTTACGACAAGGTGACCTACACCTACAACGATGTCGATAAATCACTC
>DAOWOG010000060.1 GCA_030642185.1 Helicobacteraceae bacterium
ATCTTCCCATGGATAGAGTTTGAACCAGTATTCGTAGTTATTATCTTCAGCATCAAAGATACCTTCGTCATCAAATTTGACCTGCTGTAAAAACTCATTGCCTGTTACAAATCCCGCATCAGTAGCGATTTTCTGAAGCAGTTTGGTCGTCATCTCCTCTTCGTCATTTCCCTCTACCGAGGAGAAGAGAATTTTCCATCCGTCATAGAGTGCATCAAATTTGTCGGGTTCATCATTGAGGGTGACAAGACGGCGGAAATTATCGGCAATGGCCTGATAGACATTGTTGAACTGCTGCGCTTCATCCATCTGGTTGTGTTTGAGCAGTGCCCATTGCAGTACAGCGGTTTCAAACAGTGCGGTAGGGGTGTCGGCATTGAACTCGATAAGCTTGATCGGTTTTCCGTCGACACCGCCGGCAAGGTCAAAACGGCCGTAAATATGCCAGTGAACATCAGTTTCCCAGCTCTTTTTGATCGTCTCTATAAGATTAAACGGAATACCCAGTTCAAAAAAGAGATCATTCTCAATGACATACTCTGCCGCTTCAACATACATATCGTAAAGCTCGTTTCCGGCAGTATAAAAAGCTTCTGCTTCGGCATGCGTTACTTCTACCAGTTCATCGGCAACATATTTGCTTCCGTCACTGTCGGTATGCCAGGTGAAACCTATCTTATCGAGATCAGCGTCGCTGAGTGGGGTTAGCGTTTGTAAAGTAAGCATATCAACCTCCAAAAAAACCGCTGCGTTTAGTGGAACTTCCCTTTTTGGATCCGCCGAAAAAGCTTTTTTTCGTCTTGCTTTTTCCTGCAGTTTTGCCTGCTGTTTTTGAACGGCTATAGGCGGATTTGTTGACGCTGTTGGAGTGACGCTGGAAATTCTTATTGCCCATCAGCGCATTTCCGATCATATTACCCAAAAGCGATCCGGCTGCCACTGCCAAAATGGTTCCGGCGAGTCCCATACCGGCATCACCGCCGGGAGCTTGATTCAGCTCAGACTCGCCTGTCTGCATTTTGTCATACTCCTGCTGGGCAAGTGCCTGCATCTCCTCTTCATTCATAAAGCGTTCCGTGATTTTTCCGTTTTCGTCTGTTTCACGGATGATGGCGCGATTCGGACCTTCAGTCGGGGTCTCTTCTACAACGATGTATTTTCCGTTGCTCTGCTGCTCAATGACAAGAAAACGGTTTTTTGCCTCTTCCTGGGGGGCCTCACAGCCGCTGAGTACACTCATAACAGTAATGCCGACACTGCCGAGCAGGGCAGCTGAACCGATGGTAGAAAGATGTTTCAAAATGATTGTCCTTTATTAACGTAATCGCTTGATTTGATGTGAACCAAGTTTAAGAATGGTTGACGGAGGATGCTCATGCAGTCCGCGTTTGTCTTCAATAATAATATCCGAATGATGTTCGGCAAATTTCCGTTCAAACGTGTGACCGCTGAGATTGGCTGAAGTGGAGTAGAGCCATCCGAACGCCCTGATAATGTGTTGATGAACAGGATCACTCACAATCCGAAATGCTGTGCCTTTGACAACATAGCTTGTTGCCTTTGAGCGGCGAACCTGACGTTTAAAAGTATTTGGAATACGGCCGTACTGTTTGAATGTCTTGAGATCAGCGTAGATTTTAAGAAAAGGTTTCTTCACACTGCGTACTTTTATTTTTGATAATCGTGATGCGTTCTGCGAAAGAAAACCGACTGTTGTGTCGGTTTGTGCGAGAAGTACAGAGTCTTTCATCATTAATTGGCTAAAAAGTCCTGTATTGCTTTCGGTTCGTTCCAGGTGATATCGTCCATGCGTGAAAGTGCATCGATGGTCGCACGGGCGGCACTCAGTGTTGTAAAGTAAGGAATATTCATGCGCAATACGATCTGACGGATAACCACAGCATCTTTTTTAGCTGTTTTATTATCGGAAGTATTGATGGCCATTGTAATGTCGCCATTTTTCATCATATCCTCGATATTTGGGCGGCCTTCGGAAATTTTCAGTACGGCTTCACATGGAATGCCGGCCTTTTCGACAATCTGCTGCGTACCACGGGTTGCGACCAGTTTGAATCCTCTTTCATGCAGACCACGGGCAATTTCCGGAGCATGCTGCTTGTCCATATCGATAAAGGAGAGAAAACAGGTTCCGCTCGTTGGGATATTGTTCCCTGCAGCCATTTGCGATTTGGCAAAACTGACACCGAAGCTGGAGCTGATTCCCATCACTTCGCCGGTTGATTTCATCTCAGGACTGAGAACGAGATCGGCACCGTAAAGTTTATTGAATGGGAAGACCGCCTCTTTGACGGAAATATGATCTTTCAGGCGCGGTTTGAGCAGACCGTTCTCTTCCATAACAACATTGTAGTTGTCATAGAATTTCAGTGCATTGCGCAGCGGATCACCCATCATGACACGCGTCGCTACCTTGGCCAGTGGCATACCGGTCGCTTTTGAAACAAACGGTACAGTACGTGAAGCACGCGGGTTTACTTCAATCAGGTAGACTTCATTTTGATAGATGGCATACTGGACGTTCATCAAACCGATAACACCAAGACCCAGAGCGATTTGTTTAGTTTGCTGTTCGACCTCTGCGATCAGCTCTTTGGACAAGTTGACCGGTGGCAGTGAACAAGCGGAATCACCGGAGTGAATTCCGGCCTCTTCGATATGCTGCATGACCGAACCGATGTAGACTTCCTGACCGTCACAGATAGCATCCACATCAAGCTCGATAGCCTGGTCGAGGAATTTGTCTACCAGAACCGGTGCATCATTGGAGACAGACACCGCTTTATCCATATAGGTCCGCAGCTCATCTTCGTTGTAAACGATACGCATCGCACGCCCGCCCAAAACAAATGAAGGACGCACAAGTACAGGATAGCCCAATCCGGTAGCGACGCCTACTGCCTGCTCTTTAGTCGTAGCAATCCCGTTGTCAGGCTGCTTAAGACCGTTCTCATTGACAAACGCCGAGAATTTTTCGCGATCTTCTGCAAGATCGATCACTCTTGCCGGTGTTCCGGCAATCTGTGCACCGATAGAGGTCAGCGGATTCGCCAGTTTCAACGGTGTCTGCCCGCCGAAGTGAACGATAATGCCGTTTGGCTCTTCATTGTCGATGACTTCACGCACATGCTCAAAATCAATCGGCTCAAAGTAAAGCACATCAGAGGTGTCGTAATCAGTAGAGACGGTTTCAGGATTACAGTTGTACATAATGGTCTCGATACCCATGTCTTTGAGTGCAAAAGCGGCATGGACACAACAGTAGTCAAACTCGATACCCTGACCGATTCGGTTCGGACCGCCGCCAAGAATCATCACTTTTTTACGGTCACTTTCACGTTTTTTTACTTTTGGAAGTTTGGTGACATTGGTGGTAGAATAGAGGTATGGGGTCAGTGCTTCAAATTCTGCAGCGCAGGTATCGACTTCATTATACTCAAGATGAATATCATTGCGTTTACGGGCAGAATAGACATCACTCTCACTCGTAGTGTGCGAACTGTTCTTAGCGATGAGTTGCGCAATCTTTCTATCGGAGAAACCGTCGGATTTTACACGGCGGAGACGATCTGCATCATTCAATATATCAAGATCGATCTCTTTCTCTGTTGCGATTATCTCTTCGATCTGGTAGAGGAACCATGGATCGATTTTAGAGAGATTAAAAAGATCTTCAACACTCAAACCGCGGCGGAATCCTTCTGCAACATATAATATACGTTCGTCATTCGGACGGCGGATCTCATGCTCGATATGCTCCATATCGCCTTGCATCTCATCAAAACCGCTCAGGTCGGTCTCTAATGAGCAAAGGGCCTTTTGAACGGACTCTTTAAAGGTACGACCGATCGCCATCACTTCACCGACAGATTTCATTCCGGTGGTGAGTGTACTGTCTGCCTCAGGGAATTTTTCAAATGTAAAGCGCGGCACTTTGGTAACGATGTAGTCGATGACCGGTTCGAAACTCGCAGGAGTCCCGGTAATATCATTCGTGATCTCATCAAGCGTGTAACCGACGGCAAGAAGGGTTGCCACTTTGGCAATCGGGTAACCGGTCGCCTTGGATGCGAGGGCGGAAGAGCGTGAAACACGCGGATTCATTTCAATAACGATCATACGGCCAGTTTTTGGATCAACGGAAAACTGCACGTTTGAACCGCCGGTATCGACACCGACTTCCCGTAATATGGCAAATGAAGCGTCACGCATACGCTGATATTCTTTGTCGGTGAGTGTCAGGGCCGGAGCAATGGTAATGGAATCGCCGGTATGGACACCCATCGGATCAAAGTTTTCAATGGAGCAGATGATGATGCAGTTATCATCGCGATCACGGATGACTTCCATCTCGTACTCTTTCCAGCCAAGAAGAGACTCTTCGACCAGGATCTCTGAAACAGGACTTTCATCCAGTCCTCGCTGGGCAAGGATCTTGTACTCATCGATATTGTAAGCTACTCCTGATCCGCCGCCGGCGAGGGTAAAGGAAGCACGGATTATAATCGGAAAACCGATCTCATCAGCGGCAGCAATCGCTTCATCAATGTTGTAGGCATAGCGTGAATTCGGAAGATCCATTCCCAGTTTGATCATCGCCTTTTTAAATGCTAAACGATCTTCACCTTTGGTAATGGCTTCGGGCTTGGCACCCAGGAACTCAATCCCTTCAAGCATTCCCTTTTGATGCATGCTCATCGCTGCATTCAGCGCTGTCTGACCGCCCATCGTCGGCAGTATTGCATCGACATTTTCTTTTTCAATGATCTGGGCAATGATCTCCTCTTTAATCGGCTCGATATAAGTACGGTCCGCAAATTCAGGATCCGTCATAATCGTTGCAGGATTCGAGTTGATCAGAACAACACGGTACCCAAGCTCTTTAAGTGTTTTGACGGCCTGAGTGCCGGAGTAGTCAAATTCACTGGCTTGACCGATGACAATCGGACCGGAACCAATGAGTAATATCGTCTTGATATCTTCGCGTTTTGGCATGCTAAACCTTACTTCAGAAAAATTTTTCTATTATAGACAAGAGGCACTTAAAATCGGGTGAAAGAGGAAGGCAAGGCTTCTTTGCGCAGTAGATTAACGGATACGTTTAATCACATGAAAATATCCGGGTTCCTTTGTAGTATAATAGGGCTCAATTATGGCATTTTGATAGCCTTGTGACTGCTGCACAGAGAGCACTTTTCCGACTTTGATCCCTTTGAAAAAAAGCGTATCCATACCGGACGTGATCACTTCATCCCCTACTGAAATCGTGATCCAGGTCGGGATGAATTCGACGATCATGTTTTTTTCATTTTGACCGTGTACGATCCCGGGAGCTCTGTTCTCCCCCACATAGACGGCGTAGGCACATTTATAGTCATCATTAAGCAGTGCCATTGGACGATTGTTTTTGCTCACAACGATGCCGGCAGCGCGTTCTTTATGAATAAGTCCATAGATTTTTGAGTCGTTGAAATCATCCATTTTTAACCAGAGTTTATTGATATCGCCAAATCGGACATAAGAAAGTGCACGTACCAGTTCAACTTTCGGTGAGAGGGCAAATGAAGTATTGCTTTCCTGAAAAAGATCATTGAGTTCCGTTGCAAACTGATGCATGATAAGATGGTTCTTTTCATATTTCCGGAGTTCTGAGCGTAATTTGATAATGGTATTTTTCTGATTGAAATGTTCATGATAGGTTTTGGCGATAGATTCGACGGATACATGATAGCTGTTCTTAATGCTGCTCATAAATGAAAGCAGAGGATTTTGAATGAAGCTTCCGTAGTAGATTGCACCGCTGAGCAAGAGTGCAAACAGAATAAAAAGTCCGAAGCTTTCTTTATTCATTACTCATTTTCGAAAAGTTCTTGCAGAAGATCGATCTCTTCCAATGCACGACCGGTGCCTTTTGCGACTGCCAGCAGCGGCTCATCGGCAACAAAGACAGGGATTTTAACGATATCGGAAAGGTATTTGTCCAGATGACGGATCAACGCTCCCCCACCGGTAAGGATTATACCGTGATTGACAATATCTCCGGCAAGATCTGGAGGCATTTTTTCCAAAACTTCACGCAATGCTTCGCCGATCTCTTTAAGGGGCTCTTTCATCGCTTCATAGGCATCTTCGCTGGTCAGCTCAATTGAGCTGAGCATCCCTTCGATCTGATCGCGCCCATTGATGACCATCGTCAGCTTTTTTGTAAGCGGCATGGCAGTCCCGATGGCGATCTTGATCTCTTCTGAACTGCGTTCACCGATCAGGAGATTATACTTGCGTTTAACATAATCGACAATGGCTTTATCGATTTTGTCTCCGGCAACGCGAATGGATTTGGAGATGACCAGACCGCCAAGTGAGACAACGCCTATCTCGGTCGTTCCTCCTCCGATATCAACGACCAGATTACCCTGGGGCTCACGAATATCGATACCTGAACCGATGGCGGCAGCCATCGGTTCTTCAATCAGGAAGACTTCCCGTGCACCGGCGCTGAGCGCAGATTCGCGTACCGCTTTACGTTCGACCTGTGTCAGTCCGTAGGGAACACAGATAATAATACGTGGACTGATCAATGAGGTACGGCCATGCGCTTTTTCGATAAATTTTCGGATCATCTTTTCCGTCATATCAAAGTCGGCGATAACGCCGTCTTTCATAGGACGGATTGCGGTGATATTACCCGGTGTTTTCCCCACCATCTCTTTTGCTTCATGTCCGACTGCAAGGACTCTTTGCTGACCGTATTTTTCACGTTTGACGGCAACTACAGAAGGCTCATTGATGATAATGCCGTGCCCTTTGGCAATGACGAGGGTATTTGCCGTGCCCAGGTCAATGGCCAGGTCATTGGAAAAAAGACCGATAATTTTATTGAGGATCATGGGGTTCCTATGCTATTTTTTTAGTATTCTTTTTAATGTAAAC
>DAOWOG010000001.1 GCA_030642185.1 Helicobacteraceae bacterium
CGATGATAACTTTATTAAACATCTTGTATCTCACTTAGCCCGTAATATCTGTTGATATCTGCTCGTGCAGTGTTCTTGTTTTGGATAAACTCCTCGATGTTGTATGAGTTCAACCCTCTCCACTTTGTGAAGTCGTTAAGATGCTTTCTGGCTATCCCAAGCAGGATCAGATCTGGATATCTGTTTGCCACATTTGCGCTGATCGAATTAGTAGCTCCGCCCCTTGGCTGTTGCATATTCTCGTTGCTCTGATGCTGTAATCCGTCTTGCTCCGTAAGCTTCTGCTTTCCCACTGGCTCTACTTCTCCCGTAACAGCATCGTATGGTTCAGGTGGCATATCGTATATGATTTCGTTTCCATTTAACTCTGGCTCTGGAACTTGCGCCTCCTTCGAGATCTCTTCCGCTGTTGCTTCAAGATTCTTCTTGAGCGCATCCTCTCTTTTTTTGAATTCATCTGCGATCCTCTGACTTAGTGTTTCATCTTTGATGTCACTTCTGAATCTCATCCCAAGCTCTTTCGCTTCGAGTTCCATCCTGTCTCTGGCGTTCAATACTCGTACTTCTGGCTCAGGATCCTCAATAACTGCATTCAGATCGTCCATAGCTGGCTCCTGTCGCTCTTTCAACTGCTCAGGGGTATCTTTCACTGGCTTCCGTACATCCACCGCTCCTGTGCGATCCTGTGCGAAGACAGATGCTATATCGGTTTGAGATTCCTCTGCTGTAATCTCAGTAATATTGGCATCCTCGATCTCGCCTTCTGATTTGAAGCCCATAAGGATCTGCGGGGCATACAGTCTTCCGAACCAGCTTGCAGATCTATATCTGGCCATAAGCTCTCTGTTGTTGATCCAGTGAGTATTACTTTTCCATCCGTTTGATGTAATCAAAGCATCATCTATCCATTGACCTTCTAGGCGATCTCCATTGACGTATCCAATAGCTCTGATACCCCAAGGCTCTTCGCGCTCTTCCCAAGTGATCGGCTTGTCGAACAATCCGGATCCGTTGAGCAGCGCAATAACAAGCTGTCCGCTCATTCCTACTGAACCTTTGACGATATACATTTGCTGTGCCAGCATGACTGTCGGTACTGCCAAACTTCTGCTCATTTCATTTAAGATGATTACGTCACCTACGTTTCTAAATCGTGCAGGCAGGATTGATCCTGAGATCAAGGCTTTTGCCATTCGCTGCTCCACCTCGAATGTTCGTTCCACTATGTCCAATGCGTTCATAGTATTTGTCTGTAAGTCTGTACCCATAATTATTCTCCTATCATTAAATTAAAATTTGATGCTGCGATCTCAGGGAGTCCGCTCCTAACAACCTCGACTAAAGCCTTCTTTCCTCCTTGTTTCAAAATTCTACCTGTTTTGTCTACGATCATCTCAATAGTATTTTCATCCCCTATCTCGATGTCGAAACAGAAATTTTCTGACATGAGCATAAGCATATAAGAACACCCTATTTCAAAACCTGATCCGATCCCAAGCTCGTAGCTGGCATCACTAAAATACTTCTCGTTTAGTACATCCATTTTTTCTCTGGCGACAACTACCCTCTGCTGCATTTTATATCCAGCGACTACTTCCGGTATCTCATGCTCTTCGTATGTCATGTCGTCTCCCTTCAATCTACGTTGTCCAAGCTCGTAGCTGGCATCACTAAAATACCTCTCGCTGCGTTTACCAAGCTTATTGCAGCCACTGCGTGAGCGATAATATCTATGATTATGGATCTGGAAATATCCGGGTGTCTTGCGTCCATAAGGCTGATGGTAGTTCCGACCGTATGCTTATCCAATACTTCGTGTGCTTCGTTTACGAGTGCATCCACTTCTTGAAATGTCATCTCATTACCTCCCTATATCATCATGTTTAAATAAGTCTCTGCGATAAAATCGTTGAGATCTTTTTTATAGTAGCTACCCTGATCCAAAGTCTCGATGCCAAATTCTCTGCGGATCTCTTTTTGAATGTAGTCTGTCTCGTCAATAGTTGTGCGATCCAATGATTTATGATTCCCTGAATGGAATCTTTCGATGAACTCAAAAAGTAAAATAACATTTCTCTCTGATGATGCTACCTGTCCGTAATAGATAACTGCAACGTCATCTCTGACTGCGAGCCCTTGAAGATCTTTTTCGATTTCTGTCTTGGTTTGCATTTTAAATCCTTTTAATTTTGATGTATAAGAAGTATATACTATCTATGCTGACAGAAAGCTTAATTTATTCACAACTACATGCCGCCTCTTCTCTTATCCAACCACCATTCCGGTGCGTTCACGGTCTTATTGATATCTGAGATCCCTTCATCTTGCCAAAGCTTCCACTTTTCAAGATATTCCCCGTACATAGCTCTGCCCTCTTCAATAGTCTCTTCCCCCACCTGAGCGATCCGAACCATATAAGGGGCTGTAGTCTCGACTAGGATGAAAACAAAGGCATTAACGGGCTTCCCTATACTCTTCATAATATCAGTATAGAATGCGCACTGAGTGACATAGTTATAGTCGATCATGGACAGAGGGAATTTGCGTATGCTTTGAGTAGTCTTGACATCAATCAAGATCCCTTTGTCTTCTCTGTAGTAGTCAAACTTACCCTTGCATTGTACACCGTTGATCTCAGCGAAAATAGCTCGCTCTGCAACTCCGTTTTTTAACAGCGGACCAGCTATCGCTTCAACATTTGCGACCATTCTTTTGAGCTGTACCATCTGGCTTTTGTCAAGCACGTCACGCTTACCGATCCCTGACTCCCACTGCCTCTTGGCATCTTTGTACGCGTTACTGTTTTTATTTAGATCCGCACCTTCAAAATCTTCAACCACGAATCGGCGGTCAAACTCCTCTGGTTCAAGGATTAAAGTATGAAGTGCGGATCCGAATGTGAATGCTCCCCCAGATAGTCTGAATAGATGCTCATTTTCAAGATGAATTGCACTCTCTGATAGCAGCCGAAAAGATGAATTACTGATCCCTGCTTTGGTCCAGTATTCATCATCCTTAACCGTGAACATTCCCTCAATAAATTGAGGCTGTTCAGCCTTTGCTACTGCGTACATTTTTTCTCCTATTCGGATCTAAGATCCTCTCTGTAATTAAGATCATCTGCTTGAGATCTCTTGCCTCAGACCTATACTCTGCCTCTCTTCTGTTTTTGATAGTGTTCAGCCTTGCCTTGAATCTCAAGATGCTATTTTCATACATCACTGTGCCTCCGAGTTTCATTTGTATGTAGCCTCGCCATCATCATCAATATCCATCTGGATCCACACAAGCTCCTCATAGTCTTTCCAATCGTCTCCGACTGCTGCCTGATATGCCTCCATTATCTCTTCCCGTTTATCCTCTTTCAAATCTGAAAGACCGATCAATACTCTACTCGCCATTTTCATCCCTCCGTTGTTCATGCTTGGCATCGTCGATATCATCAAGCTCTGCTTTGATTTTATCATGGGCGATCTGCCTTAAGACCTCATCGTCATATGGATATTCAAAACTGAGATCTTGAAGCTCTTCCTCCATCTCAGTAAAGTATTTCTCCTCTTTATCCCGAAGGCTTCCCCTGTATATCATAGTGTCACCCAGCTACCGTCTTCGAGATACTGAATTTCGGTAGCTCCGGAATTTGGCGTTCCGTATTCGTCAAGCGGTCTGAATGCACCTTCGGTTTCATAGTCAGATGATACTCCTGAATAGCATAGGATCCCATCGCCATCTCTGATCCTGAACTTATGAGGACACTGCTTGAGTGCTACGAAGTCTCTTGACTGTATATCTACCTCTTCACCCTCTAAATGATCTTCTGTGATGATCCAGCTCATGACTCGTCCCTGTAGTTGCTATCGTTCCCGCCTACGTTCTTATTAGCGGACTCTTTGCATTTTTTGTCACCTGACTTTTGAGTTTTATTTTTGCGAACATAAAAAGCTGCTCTCGGATCATAGTTTGACATTTTCTCTACCTTTCTGGCTCTCAATGCTTTTGCTAATACTGACATACTACACCCTCCTACCGTACAGATCCTGTTGAGACTCTGCATCGTATTCAGCCACTTTCAGCCAAGCATTTTCCGCCTGTGTCTCAAATTCGTACTCTGCCCTTTCATCAGAACCGTAAGCCTCGTCTGCAAGGATCTCTAAAACTTCCGACTGTGATGAATCGTTTGCATCTGCCAGACTTGTCACTGCCTCCATAAAGGTCATTCCTTTTCCCATCTCTGTCTTGATGATTTCATCGCTTACTTTTTTCATCTTAAATCCTTTTCCTATTTGATATATAACAAGTATATACCATTCTTGATTACAGGAAGCTTAATGCCACTTTTGTTTAGAGACAAGTGCAAGATTCTACACGACCTACCTTTTTGATAAATGGAACAAAGTTCCGATCTTGATGCCATCTCCCTTGAAGGACTTCCATTTTCGATCCATCTCTCGTTCAGAATATTTGGATCCTCCCATGCTCCAGCTATCCCAGATCTGAAAGCCGCTATCCCCAAACTCACTTTTAAGTGCCATTCCTACTTCGATCCATTTATCATAGTTCTCATCTGGATCTATCCTTAGTATCGCCTTGGCTGCATTATCCATAGTGACATCTCCGAAGCCTTTATCAAACTGGTTTCGGGCAAGCTCCCTTTTGCGATAGTCTTCAATAGCTCTTCTCCTGAGTTCCTGTTCATAAGGCTCCCTCCAATCGAACAGCTGTGTTCCATTCGTATAGTAGATCACGCTATCGTCAGGTGAAGCAAAGAAGAATCTTGAAGGATCCTTTGTTTGGATATCTGCAACAGATCCAAATAGGTTGAAGATGCTTTCCATGGCGATTCGATAGTTTTCCTCATTCAAATACATAGGCTCTGCCAGCCTTAGAATAACTCTAAACCGATCACAGGTTATTCCATGCTTATCCTTCTGATGTGAGCGGGTTGTTACAAGTATCACCTGTAGGGCTGCAAACATAGTCTTTGCCTGCTCGAAAGTGAGTCCATCATCTATATCAAGAAATGCTATCGTATTTCCTCCAAGGTAGTTTGCGGAGGTTCTATAGTTATCTTTGAAAGCGGATGCAGAATACGCCCTGTCCATAGTTATCATATCGACTACATCCGCCCATGACATTGACGTTTTTACAAAGCCGTCTGGCTTTTTTGCACTGTTGTGATTGGCAATAGACAAAAATACTTCATCTGAATCATTTTGAATGCGCTCAGAGCCATTAAGTGAATTTTCTCCTGTCTGCATACCTCTTGAAGGCTCTTGTGGCTCCTGCGGCTCCTGTGGATCATTTGCTCCAGCAGATCTCCCATCAAATCTCGGTATACCGGATCCTTCATCTTCGTGAGGTGGAAAGATCTTAAATCTGAATTTGCCATTAAAAAACCTTGCGCCAAAATGATTGTCCTTACGAGGTATTACATCCAAGTGATTTATCCATTTCGGATCCTTCGTAAGCATGATCTTCCCATTAGTCACTGTCTTCTCTTATTGCAGAAACTTCAAGCCCGAACCTCGCTGAATCAGAAATAGTGCTTGCCCCCCTAGATGCGATCCGATCCTCTGATGATCCCTTGCTGGTATGGTGCGTGACCAGAAGCGTGCATCCTGCCAAACCTGCTCCAGTTTGAAAAATATCTCTTACAACCATATCCATTTCATGATTGTTGTTTTCGTTGACTGCGTGAAAACCTTTAAGCGGGTCAAGCATGGCGAACTCATATCCAGATAATAAGCTGAACAGATTGGCTACATCATCTCCCATGATCGTTGGAGCTCCGGTTTGCAAAATAACAAAGCGGTACACCTTCTCGGATCCCCAGATGTGAATGTTGCTCATAATGTCTTTGATCTGCTCGTCAGTTTTCTCATAGATAGTTCTAAGGATCCTCTCTATTCTATGCTTACTTACCCCTGCCGGATCTTCCGTTGACCATATAAAAGCCTTCATACTCCTGCTGGCGAACCAAATAGCGTGATGTAAGCCTATGAAAGATTTTCCGCTGCCGCCTGCACCTGTCAGAAGATTATAGCTATGTCTGGCTAGAGGTATAAAATCCTTGCATACAAATTCTACCTTCTCGGATAAAATATTCGTAGCTGCCTCTGGTACTCCTAATTCTGCAAAGCTCATAAATAAAATATTTCACCATCATCTAGCATCCTAACTCCGTCTGCTGTGTAGTGTTTGCCGTTCTTTGTGTAGCTGCCTCTCTTCCAATTCTCTTGACCATCGTATTGTTTACCTCCACTTTGCCTGAGCACTTCATCTATATCGCTATTGAAGATTGTAGCCATGTGTCTGATGCCAATCTTCTTGTTCCGTTCATCCTCTAGTACCTCTATTAATTCCTGTTCGGTATATTTACTTCTGATCATATACCAAGCCCTGTAACCTTTGTACTTATCCCCAACTCTATATGACTTCCACAGATATTCAAAATCACTCGGGTATTCAAACCCCTGTTGATATTTTATAGGTGGTGCCAGGGCTTTTTTATATACTTTTTTATTAATAGTCTTTATATTATTATAGGTGACATCTCGGTCACCACCCCCCCTGACACTGCTGTCACCACCCCCGTCTCCAGTGTCACCACCTCTTTTGGCGTTTTCGGCAGCGGATCCGGTGTTCAAAACTATATGTCTTGATTCCACTTCTTTGCTATCTATTTTAAAGATTATCACCCTCTCAATGAACCCTTGCTCTTCAAGCACTTTTAACCATCTTTGAATGCTTCTGTCTGATACATTCATAACTTTTGAAAAGTACTGATTTGATGCAAAGCATTCACCTGTACTTTGAGTTAAGGTCGTGATGTGAGCCATAAGAATTTTTTGATCGTTTGTAATTTTTTTACTGTGTAGGATCTCAGCTGTAAGTACAGCGAAATAGTTTGGTGCTTCACTCATTTAAACTTCCAAAGTGATAGCACTGATACGAGAATTGATTTGATTGTTGCGTACCTATCTAGTAGGCTGAGTAGTAGTTTCATCTACTGTCTTTCGGACAATAATAAATTAGAAGTTTTAGGATAGCTGGTCCAGCACCCATCCTGCATTAAAAAGCAACTCCGAGCGATCAAGGTTGGAGGCAAGTGCCTCCGTGGGAACTGGACCCCTCGCAACTGCTTTTTGATTTGGAACATTATACCAAATATATACTACGATTGTCAAGATTTGTTTTTCTGAGACAAGTGTTCCGTCCATTTTTTATTTATCTGCTCAAAAGCACTTAACATGGCATGGATGGATTCATACCTGTGTTTCCAAAGATCATAACCTTCTTTTGATTTTATGATGATACTTATTTTTTTATAGTCGATGTCTATGACGCCAATATCTTTGAGTTTCAATTTTTACGCTCCTTTGCCCGATCTTGCAGATAGACAGGCAACAGGTAAAAATCTTCATCTGAACCCAGCAGGTTTGCATAAAATCTGACAGTCTCAATGCTGACCTTATACTCAAGTGCTAGATCCTCCAGATACTCCCTGCGGGTGTTATACCCGTTCTCCATATAAATGCTTGGCATGAATGATCCTCATCTTTTTTCCCTGCTCTCTCTCTTGCTATCTACGCTAACTGCGTATGATATTAATGAATACGCTATCGCTATCGAAATGGCCAATGCTGCAGCTGCAAAATACATAGTTAACAAGATCCTTAAGATTTTCATGTTGTAGCCTCAATCTCTTGTGCGATCTTTTCAATTTGGCGATCAATAACATCAAGCATGGCGAACTCATCGATCCCCTGAGTGATCCTCTGTAGACACCAGCTCCTTTTGTTTCTGAGATGCTCAAGCTCTCCATATAAGATCTCTCTCTCTGTCTGTTCTGCCTGCATCCCCGGACAGTTATCATACTCTTCAAATGTAGGTGATCTCATTTCCAATCCTTTAGTATTTTTTTCAATGCTGTTTCTATGTGCTTGTCATTAAGTGTTTTTCGTAGCTCGTCTCCGATGCTGCCGTTGTAATTTCTGTTCGTAAGATAGTAGATTTTCCAGATAAAAGCTGTATATTGACTGTCGGTGTATTGAATATTGTTTCGTATGTTTTGTATCTCTTCTATTGCAAAACTTCGGACAAAACTTAGTATCTGCGACTCCAGTATTTTGTACTGCTCTGATTCCATTTTCATGATCCTACCCTCTTGCGGACTTCTGCATATTTTGGGTTGCAGGCTATATACTTTCCTGAACTCAGTTTGACCACTATGTTCTGCCCATCCATGTTTGTGATCTTACCCCTGTACTTCTCTTCTAAAATAACGCCATCATAGTACTGTTTAACTTCTACGCTTGCTCCTATTTCAAGGTCTGAATAGCATGATCTATCTGCTAAAGTTTTCATCTCTTACCCTTTTTAAATCGTATATAAGAAGTATATACTATCTAAACTTAAAGATCTATTAAATTTCTGGAGTTGTGCGTGAGGTTGTATCGGATTAGTTCAGGTAACTGAGAACAACCTTTTTGGCTGCCTCTGATCCATAGCATATAAAGCTATCACAGTATTTGAAGGATCCGATTAGATCGGTAAATAGCTGCTGCTCAGGTGATATCTTTGACAGTGAAGGCACAGACCGCTTCATTTCAATAGCCAACATTTTCTTTGGAGTGAAGATCATAAGGTCGCTGGCTCCTTTGATTACCCCTCCCGCCTTCATTTTGGATCCGACTTTAATGGCGGTATTTCTATTTAGACTTGATAAAGAATTTTCATTTGGGACAGCAAAATAAAAAATACCCTCTTCTTTGAGCCAGTTTACAAATTCAACTTGCTCATCATGCTCCAAAGGAACATATACTTTGCGCTGAGAGCGTTTTTTTCGTACAGGAGTCTTCTTATTCGTCTTGACCTTAGTTTGAGCCATAGCGGCTCCCTGCTGCTTCCTACGCTTACCTTCTGCCACCTTATCATTGTGCCTCTGAATATCTTCGATTGAAACACTACCACCGAATAAAGCTTCGGCTAAGCTCATTACGGTGCCTCTGCCAATTCAATTTGGATATCTGCAATAATATCTCCATAGTCTTCTGTGACCTCTATAACCAGCACGGTCATATTATAAGTGCCTACATCCCATGTAGCTACTTCTGTCTGAGTGATCTTCAATTCAAAAGCTTTATTGTCTCCGGTCTTGACCAGAGCTGCTGCATCGATCTCGGCACCAGTAGAATCTACAACTTTGTAGGATCCGCTCATTGTCGCTGGAATTATCGTAGCCTCTCCATCATCGTCCATAATTGGAAAGATCATAAAAATGCTTTCTGTTTTCCGTTTTTCGATTGTCCTAATACTCATCACAAAACCCTTCTGTAAAATCTACTTTATGCACTATAATAAAAAATGGATAGACGTCAACAGCATGACTAAAAGCATCTTCTTTTACGATTACTCCAAAAGCCTGTTCTTCATTGTCTTCCAAGAATGGTACTATATTATTTTTGATATCGAATGAAACTTGTTCTGATGTCAAACAAGCCCCTCCGCCTTCGCCAGAAAAAGCTTCAAGGTGTTCCATAAGCGTAACGCCAGTAAGCCCAGAGCGACTTGCTAAATATTCATCAAATCTCAAGGCACATCCTTTGCAAAGACCTCGTTGCCGAGAGTATAGTTGTTTATTAGCGCAAGAGTGTCGATAGTTGTACCGTTTGCCTCATCTACAAAATACGCTGTACCCCGTACACTGATATATCCTGCTGTACATGAAGCATCTGTCCTAACCTTACCCTGACTCATCTCAACGGTCGCCATAGTAGTTACGTCATTAGCATCCAATAGATCAAGACCGCCGGAGTAACTACGAATATTCAACAACCCCGCACCTATTGAAATTGATGGACGGTTATAGCCCGGTATTGATGAAAAACAATCCACCATAATAACCCCAGCCCCGTCAAGTATAGTTAAATCACCTTGCAATGCACACCCGTTAAAACCGCCGCTCAATTGGAAACCATCCAACAGCTGACATTGAAAAGCTTTTATGCTGCCGGTATAGTTGCCGTGAAGCTGTGCATTGTGAAACTCTGACCCCGATATATCCGCCCCGTCAAAATCTATTTGAGGTGAACCAATCCCGATCACTGTGAAGTTTTTGATGTTTGAAGGTATTGTGACATCAGCATAGACATATATCGTATAGATGCTGTTAGCTTCTGCAAAGTCAACGGTGTCATTCACATTGTTAAATGGATTCATTGCAGAACCGTCACCGTTTACTGCAAGCTCTGTGTTGATGTATACAGCTTTGTTTTGATACTTGGTCATAAGTATTGCTGTGCTCTCTTCCGGGGTCAAGACACCGACCGGAACCTCTATCACCTCGACTTGTTTCGGCTGATAGTTGATGTCCACTACTGTAGTAGGCGATAGCGAACTTCGATCAAAACAATAAACTCCTTCAAACCCATCATCTGTAATAACAGTTCCGGTAACAGTCAGAACCTGAGAGGTATCATATGGAACTATTCTTGTACCATCCATCATCATTACAAAACGTTCTGTTTTCGATGTTGCTGTCTTTGGTATGTTTCCATATGCGATCATAAAAACATCGTATTTACGCAACTCTTCGATAGTACGTCTGAGTGTCCTCATCTCATAATACAGTTCCATTGGATGAAACGTGATACCGACTGAATCGGCTGATAAATAGATCTTTCTCGTTGCTCCGTTTATATAGTCGATTAATGCCATTACAACACCACCCCGTTATCAACTATAGTACCTCCGAACATACCTTGAATGAAAGTATATGCTGCACTTGTAAGAACTGATGCTATCCCCGCACCACTCATGAATCCATCAATTCCTAAAACTACATCACTATATGGATATTGTTCCATCCCTATTTCACTTAATGGCTTGCTGATATATCTCCATCGAGGGATTACATTAACGATTACGCCATCCTCTTCGAGAACTTGTTGAACAGTGATATGCACCCACGCCTCAGAGTCCTGTTTAGGAATCTCGATAGCGATCTTTGAAACTCTGAGTCGTGTTGTCATAATCTATCCTTTATGCCGCGTTATTTTCTACTGCTGGAGCACAAGTGAATGCAACAGTTGTGATCTTAGTAATAGTATATAAAGTTTTGGCTTGTGTTGCGCCACCATCGCCTTCCGCCAAGAACACACAAGCTTTGTCTGTGTCTGCACTACCACCGACAGTATCACCAGTATAGTCAAATGCAAAGATGATCTTGTTATCACCGTCTGCTGTTGATGCCAGACCTTTGACTTCACTTGCACTGGAATCTTCAACCGTGATTGCACCCGATGTATTGTACGCCGCTGCAAAGAATGAGTGATACCAAGCATTCGCATCAGCTTTGGCAACTGAACCAATGTCCGCTTCAACCGAGACTGAGAACGAATAAGCTTTGATCTCACCACTATCATCGGTCATAACGACACGTTGTTGATCGGCTGTAGGAACGTTGTTGATATACAACCCTTCTGTATCAGGGTCAACACCCGATTTAGTCACAACCTGACCTGCCGCATTGTAGTAATACCACGTCTCAATATCTTTACCAAGATTGCCGGTAACAACACCAAGTCCGTCAGCTTCCATTGTGGCTTCTGTAGCAAAAGCATCAAGCCATGCAACCATCTGATCAAGATTTGCAGTGTCGTTGTTGACCAATTCCCAACTAAATAGCTGCGTACCATCACTATTTGAAAACTCACCATCTTTTGACGACGGTGATGCAATATGATTCAATTCCATATTTGCCCAGACACCCGTTGGTGTTGTCATGACATCGGCATATGGCATATTTGTTGTATTGGTTGTCAGGTGGACACCTTCATTAACCGCAAAACCGGTTGAGTAACCACCAAGTTCCGCGATACCAAGGTCACTTACCGTATCTCTACGGTCATATGTCTGACCATATGTACGAACAGAAACCGCGTCATAGGTTCGACTGTCAAAGTCGCCATTTGAAGCGTCACCGTACACCTGAACAGCCTCATCGATCTGACCGACTTTTGCAAAGTCTGTAGCTGTCCCTTGCTCACTTAATTGATAGTAAGGTTGAGATGCTGCTTCGATATTTGACAGTCCTTTATTACCGAAATAAATACGGGTAGCTGTACCGCTCGCATCATATTCGTTCCAACCTGAACCGCGAATAATCTCTCTATCACTGGCTGCTGATGGAACACGGGCATTGATAAAGTTGTAGGCACCACCAAATTTAAATGTACCTGATGTCCATCGGTCATACTTACGTAACTCTTCATCTGATGAACGTTCTTGATTCTCAAATGCGTAAATCGCCTCAAATCTCAAACCATCAGTTTCGAGCAACGGATTTGCTGTACACTCATCACCTGTACCGTCACCTGTTCCGGCTCCTGACGCCTGAAAGATCAACCCGACCGTATTGCTTGCTGCACCAATCAACGTAAAGTCAGTCGTACCAATTGTCTTAATCATGTAGTAAGTCGTATTAGCCATGGCAGTTGCCAAAACATCAGGTGTACCTTGTGGTGTGCCTGCATTTGTAAGGTTGATAAATGCCTGTTCCGTAGCACTTAAAAACTCGATCTTTCCTGTTGTGTCAAAAAACACGTTTCCGTTTATATTGCCAACTCTGCCTTCCGTACTCTGCGCAAGGGTTGTCTGATAATTTGAGAGACTGATTAAAGCCATGATCTTATCCTTTCGTTAGATTATCAAGAGCTTCTGCAAGACGTTCATTTTCGCCAGCAAGCTCTGCTATTGCTCTCTTTAAGTTCTCGATCTGAGACAAAAGATACTCGTTTTGTTTCCCTTTTTGAAAGTTGACACCTGCATTCAGAGCAACTAATTCAAACTTTCGTGCAAAATCCAGAATCGTGAATACATCCTTTTCAGTAAATTTTTTTGGCAACGTAAAAAGATCCGAGCTTGTTATATTCTCTCTCACTTTCCAATCGCCCTTGATGCCTTTGTTTGTTAGCTGCGTAACGTGTGCTGCCTGTAGCTGAACAAGTTCTGTTTGTAAATTTTCCATCAATTATTATTGTCCTTTGTCAGTAATATTGTAACATTCTGATCAGTGTTACCGAGAGTGTAGTACGTGACAGATTCGACATAATCAGGTGCCTCGTAAGGTGAAGATATTATCTGGACTGCAAAAGGTTGATCTGCTGAGTATGTATAGGTGTACGTTTGATTATCTGCCGTCGCCTTTTCCTGACCCTGTACTTCCGTTGACCCGGTCAAAGAGCCCACGGCTGTCACTGTGTACATTCTGTATTCATAGTCCGTAATACTTGGGTCAAGAGTAAACTTAAAATTCTTTTGACCTACAACAACATCGACCTCACCAAGCCCCTCATTATATACAGTTGGTGTTGTCGCGCCATCCGCAACATTCACCGTCAATGAAGCATTTTCATCCACATCGACTAAGATGGTTTCGTTGCCGGTGATGCCCTCTGTAAAGAGATCGTCTATTTCGGTTTGAGTCAATATTCTATCGAACACTCTAAGTTGATCTATCTTACCATTCAATACAGAGTTTACTAAGTTTGTAGCCGTCAGTACACTACTACCACTGTATCCTCCGATTTGATCGGGGTCAGTGCCGTCCGCAAAGGTTGACGCCGATGTGCCCTGACTGACTTTATCTATAAAGAATTCACATTCAGGTGTTGAATGATCATAGGTTGCTACAAGGTGATACCACGTGGCTGTACTCAAAGTGTCACCGGTTATCGTGTTTTGTGTACTCGAATTGATTAAAGAAACTAGACTCACACCGGTGGATAATATACCTATAGCAAACCCGTTTTGATTACCACCTATCTGAATCATTGCACCTTCTTTAATGGTGCTAATATTTATCCAACCTGAGATACTAAATGTTGTATCACCGGCAATGAATGTTCCACTGTAATCATTTATACTAATACCATCATTTGTACCATCAGATATGAACGCTGTATTGAACTTACCTGTCCCATAAGACCCATCTAATACCACCCCGTCATAGTCCCCGCTCTTGTCTCTTGAGTTGTTTGTAAACTGATAAAGAGCGATTCCAGAGCTATCATCAAAAGGGTCTAAAATGTCACGTAACATCGGTTCAGTGTCATGATCTATGGTAATGTTATCCCATGACATAGCCGTGTTGTTTACCAAAACCTCTTGATAATTTAGTTCCAACTCTTGTATCTGAATGTACTGGCTACCATGATTAGCTGTGATATTCAGTCTGAAATATGCCGCTTTTACAGGTGAAGCGATTGTGTAAGACGGTGACCATTCAACCGCTGTAAAAGCTGCTTCATTTGTAACCGTGTGCCGGGTAGTCCAACTAATACCATCATCTGATGTATCTATCGTAAAATCTTTTAATGACCTGTCAGCCCTCAGTGTGCCATCGTCACCCGTAGGTGCATATATCCGTATAGAATTGAGCTGTACTTTTTTGAAAAAGTGATATTCAAAAGTCTGAGGTGCTGATACATCAGCCGCCCATTTATCGGCACCTGCTAAATTACCGTCCATTGCTTTCCAGATTTGACGGTTGGTTATACCTGCATCACTGGCATAAATGATACCGGTGGTAGATTTTACCTCAGTATGTACAGCCGCGTTTCGAGCAGTATCTAATGCCAGTGTTTCAGTTATCGACCCGATATCAACAGCATGATTTGTACCATTTGACACAAAAACACAAGCATCAAGATTGCCAAGATTTGAAGTAGAAACTCCCACAGCCCCAGAGGGTTGATTGAGTATGTTGCCGTCAAAAGTTCCTGTAGAAGTTACTGTTACAAGACCGCAATTATTTAAACTACAACCTTCAAAGTTTGACCCTCCGATAGTAAACGCACCACACCCGGTAAAAACAACATCGTCAATATCCTGACCGGCTTTGAACTTGACCGTACTCGCTTTTTTCATATATCCGCCAACCATTGAAAATGTACCCACTGTACCACTGGCATCAAAATCAAAAGTAGCATCACCGTCAGCTTCGATAGATGAACCATCAAAGCTGACAGTATTGTTTGTACCTATCAGGATAAAATTATAGTTTGAAATTCCGTTATCTGTATCTGCAAATGTAAGAGACTCACCTATACTTTTTTGAGTGTTTGCAGAACCATTGTCATCGAAAGTTAGATTATGTTGAGAGAAGATTTTACCTTTGTAGACTTCTAACACACCGTACTCAGTGCCCCCGTTGTCAAGTAATGCGGCTTCTTCAAACATTATGTCACCTGTGGCGCTTGTTCCATTAAACACAAGACCAACACCATACCACATGGCATCAATCCAGTTGTTAATGACCGACCGGATATTCCCGGATGTACTATTGTCCACAATGATCTCGATAGAATCTACTGAGGCCGGATTGAAAGTACCTGTTTGTGTACCACCGCTGACTACATCAAGGGCAAATGATTTGAACTCACCTGTTACATTTTGTAGAGTGCTTGTTGCCAGTGTGTATTCTCTGTAATTGCCGGTAGAAGCGATGAGCCTGATCTTTACCGAATTGTAGTACTGAGTCAGGTTAGACATCATCCAAAATAGAAACATAGAATCTGTACCACTCATATCAACCGTGCCGGTAGGGTCGTGTGTACCTGTCTCAGAACTGTTTTTACTTACTTGCCA
>DAOWOG010000295.1 GCA_030642185.1 Helicobacteraceae bacterium
ATTGGGGATGTTAACACGTCCTACACGGTTAAGGACCTGCTGGGTAATACGGCGCATAATTTCCTGATTGTCTAAAATATACTTCTGTTCACCTTCAGAAAGTTCGCCAAACTCTTCACCGTAAAGCTCCTTGATATCCTGGTTGATTTTCTGGGTGCGCTTGTTGTTTTTCGGTGTAGCCGCTTTGTGTTTTGAAGGAGCCTGTTTTTTAGAAAGCATGGCAAAAAGCTGACTTGACTCTTTGGGTACATTCTTCGTCGGTTCTGTTTCCAGCACAGGCTTTGGCAACGGCTCTTTCTCGACAAGCATTTCCATAATGGCCGAGGGTTTTTCCGGTGCCTTGGTCAGGTTCTGTTCAACCATTTTTTTCGGTTTGATTTTTTTTGTCACAGGTTCTTTTTTTGCGGGAATATGTTTTTTCTTTGGCGGAAGCGGTTTTGAAACAGGTTTGATCGGAGGCTTTTGGGTATTGATTTTTTTTGGAGTCGGAATCTTTTGTTGCGGTTTGATCGGCTCCTTCGGCTCGACTTTTATGATCTCCTCCGGCTTGACAATTCTTTCAAGCTGTTTGCCTTTTGGCATCGGCGGAGCAATTTTGGTTTTTTTGATCTTGTTTTTTTTAGCGGCGTTTTTATCGACTTTTGGGCGTTCCCTCAGAGAAACCTTGATTCGCTCCTCTTTGGGTTTTTCCACCTTTTTTATTTCAGGTTTCATCGAACCAAAAATAATAAAGAACATTATCACTACAAGGTGAAAGAGAATGGCAATGATTAATGCTGCTGTAGTACGTTTCATGCTATCCGTCAGGTTGAATTATCCGCATTATAACCAATGTAAATTAATCCTCATTCGCTATAATGATAAAAATTTATTCAGGGACTATATATGAGTATTGATGCATCACTTAAAGCTTTTGAAGAAGCGCAGGAGTTGATCCCGGGCGGTGTCAATTCACCGGTACGTGCGTTTAAAAGTGTCGGCGGTACACCGCTGTTTATCGCTGAAGGAAATGGCGGAAGAATGTCGGAGATTGACGGTAACAGCTATGTTGATTATGTCCAGTCATGGGGACCGCTGATTTTCGGGCATCGTGATGAGAGCATAGAAGCGGCTGTTATCGACGCGGTCAGGCACGGGCTTAGTTTTGGTGCTCCCACGCTTGCCGAAACCGAACTGGCACATGAAGTAGTCTCTATCTTTGATTCGATCGATAAGGTCCGTTTTGTTTCATCCGGTACGGAAGCAGTGATGAGTGCTATTCGTCTTGCACGCGGTTTTACCGCTAAAGATGATATCGTTAAGTTTGAAGGATGCTACCACGGCCATAGCGATTCTCTTTTGGTTCAGGCCGGTTCCGGACTTGCGACTTTTGGCAATCCGTCATCACCCGGTGTAC
Organism: Helicobacteraceae bacterium; assembly: GCA_030642185.1. Taxonomy (GTDB): domain Bacteria; phylum Campylobacterota; class Campylobacteria; order Campylobacterales; family Sulfurimonadaceae; genus 4484-230. Next base: position 1,397 of record DAOWOG010000295.1, read on the forward strand.
CTGCAGACTTCACCAAACATACGCTGCTTGCCAAATACAATGACCTGGAGAGTGTCGAGAAGTGTTTTAAAGACTCTGATGACATCGCCTGTATCATCATTGAGCCGATTGCCGGCAATATGGGGCTGGTTCCGGCTGATAAAGATTTCCTTCATGCACTGCGTAAACTGTGTGACGATCATGGTGCACTCCTGATCTTTGATGAAGTGATGAGCGGTTTTCGTGCAACACTGCATGGTGCGGAAAGTATTACGGGCGTCACACCGGATCTTATAACGCTTGGAAAAGTGATCGGCGGCGGAATGCCTGTGGGTGCTTTTGGCGGACGTAAAGAAGTCATGGCGATGTTGTCACCGGAAGGACCTGTTTATCAGGCTGGAACACTCAGCGGAAATCCGGTTGCGATGGCAGCGGGTCTCGCAGCAGTCCATAAACTCAAAAAGAATGCGCGTCTCTATGGTATTTTGGAGACACGTGCACGCCGTTTGGTTGAGGGGATGAAAGAAGCTGCAGCCAAACACGCCATTGCAATGCAGGTTGATGTACGCGGTTCCATGTTCGGTTTCTTCTTCTCGGAAAATCCTGTGAAGAACTTCGATGATGCTGCTGCCGCCGATCATGGACGCTACGCCCGTTTTCATGCCAAAATGCTTGAACAAGGTTACTACTTTGCCTGTTCAGGTTATGAGACAGGATTTATCTCCAGTGCGACGACCGACACGATGATAGAAGAGACCATTGCCGCTGCCGATAAAGTCTTTGGTGAAATCGCATGAGTGAAGAGAAAGAACCACGCTTAAAACCGATAGTGGAGGGGGTGCAGGCACTCTCTTTGGGTATTTCCATGGTCGTTGCGGTGGTCATCGGTGTTGCTATCGGTATCGGACTGCAAAAACTGACAGGAAGCGGGTGGACAATTTGGATCGGTATTGTCATTGGGATCGGTGCCGCTTTTTTGAATGTCTTTAAAGCGTATAACAAACAATATAAAGAGTTTGAAAAACTGGCCAAAGATCCGCGCTATAACCATAAGCAGTATCTTAAAGACGATGATGATGACGATGACAGAGACCCCGGTGATATCAGATAAAGATTATTCGGTGATAACAAGATTTAAAAAGGCCTTCCTGATTGTCATTTTGTTTCAGGCGGCTATCCTCGTTCTCCTGCTGTATTCATTTCACATATTCATTAATTTTGAAACAGCATTTTTCACCTCTATGCTGGTGATGCTCGGTTCTATGTACAGTTACCGTAAACTGGTGATGAAACGTGTTGCTTCAGATGAGAGACCGTATCAGGATGATCTGATCGACAAGATTGATGATCCTTATGATCTTTATGGAGAAGAAGAGATCATTGATCTTGAAGAAGTAGATATCAAGAGTGTTATCAAAGATGAGAAAAAAAGACTTAAAGCCAAGACGGTTAAAAATACGGCAAGCGGAGCACCGGCAATGGTTTCACTCTTTCGTCTCGGTCCTTATGCCATTATGGTTTTGGGTTTTATTGCTTTGAATAATAATCATATATTGATGCTTTGGCCCTATATGTTAGGACTTGGTTTTGGTGTAGCAGGGGGATTGTTGACAGGAAAAGTGATTTTCGTACCTGAAGCCTAATCCAAAATTATCGGAATATTGATGGTGATCATACAGTTTTTGATCTCTGTAAAGAGGTTGTTGTCATCGGCTAAC
>DAOWOG010000319.1 GCA_030642185.1 Helicobacteraceae bacterium
ATTGCTCTAAAAGATTATTCTACAGCAGATCCCAGCACATCGAGAGGTGGGTACCAACAGATCACATAGAGGAGACAATCTAAACTGAATGCACAGCACAACAACCCGACCACTGTGCCGGGTTATTGTGTGATTGGATGCCCTATCCGGTGGTCATCTAGCAGCCACGCTGCCTGCAGGCATAATGGGCACTCAAACAGGTCTCACATGGATAAAATGGCTCTCTCTCAAATAACAATACATTTCATTGAGGAGAATAATCTGAATGACCGCCATTGCTCCAAAGGAGACATTGGCGGGTCATCGATAACACTCAAACTCAGTTGACCAATAATCGGTGTTTCGAGCTACGCTACCCGAACTTCCGGGATCATCCAGCAACCGGATAAGATCGTGAATCTATCCTTGTCTGTTAGGCGACATTTGGCTGATAAATGTCGCAGTTAACGTCTCCTTCCGATCATATAACCTTAATCATTTATCTCATTCCTGCTGTGCAGGATTGTTGCAATACTTTTCAAATGCCTCCGGGGTTTTCTCAAATTTCTTCCGCTTGGCAAGTTCCCAGGGACGTTCACACTGCTGAGTGTTCTCACACCAGGCATATCCTGCCGATGGGATACATCCATGTGAATCACGATCTGCACCTGTTGGTTTCGCATCATTCCATTCCAGGCGCCCCTTGTATACCACTCCAGCAACTAGAATATCTTTAATGTGCATAGGCTTAACCTTAAACGGGTTTTCTTCAAGGATAGTGAAATTTGCTGTTTTCCTCGGCTTGATAGATCCGATCTCATCTTCGAGATTCAATGTTCTGGCAGCAGTGATGGTTATCCCTTTCATAGCCGTATAGACATCGATGCGCTGGTCCTGGGAGACAAGTGTGTGCTCTGCCGTCATCCTGTTTATTGCGGTCCAGGCCAATGTCAGCGGCTCGGCGGGAGCCATTGCAAAATCGGAATGTAATGAAAATGGAATCTCTCTATCCTTCAGCGATTTCATATGCACCAGATTTTTTGCTCTTTCCGGTCCCAGTCCATGTTCCGAATATTTTTCTGATAATGCCCACAAGTAATATGGATTCGCAGAGGCTTCCATGCCAAGTTCTTTCATCTGATCAGCCTGTTCATCGGTAAAATAACCCATATGATGCAGTGTCAGCCTGTGATCTTTTCGGGGATTACGCTTCATCATCGAACTCGTGATATCTATGCAGCGCTGAATTCCCAGATCGCCATTTGCATGAATGTTTATCTTATAGCCCTTATCCCAATAAAAGTTCATTTGCTCTTCAAATGTATCAAGCGGCGTCATCCACTGACCTTTAAAACCATCGCTGTATCCATCTTTCATCTCCATTGCTAAAGAGTAAATAGCTCCGTCAGCAAAGAGTTTCACCTGTTTTGGCAGCATAAATATGTTCTGCGTATCATATTTTGCAGCGGCCACTTCCATAAATTCATACGCTTTTTCGTTGCTTCCCTGCATCCCGTTCAGTTGTGTGCCATTTAAGACATTGTAGACAGCGTAGGGAGGGTTTTTATCCATTTCAACTTTTAACAGATCGTATTCCATTTGGAAGTCAACATTGGGAAAGCCCTGCTCTGCAATGGTTGTGATACCGTTTTTCCTGACAAGCGTGGTCATATCTTGCAAACCTTTTTTATATCTCGCAGGATTTAATAGCTGTGGAGAAATTCTTGGCGCCAAAGCCATCCATCCACCTTCGAAAAAATGCCCTTTTTCCCACTCCACCTGTGGATTCCCTTTAAAATCATCCTCTTTGATTTTGAAAAGCTCGATGGCTTTATCATTCACAAAAAGTTCGTGAAAAGAGCGATGGAGGACGCCAACAGCTATATCAGGAGAAATTTCATTCAATATCTCACGGTTTAAGTCACCATGCCATAATGGATGGTACCCCCAGACGAATAACACCTCTCCTTTTTTACCATTCTCCTGAATGGACTTTTTCAGCCGTTCGATATACGCATCGTGTCCCTCGACTCCCTTTTTTAATCCATCGGGCACCTGCCAGTCGTGGGGAGCAATAATATCTCCTGACAATAAAATTGCAGCGATCAATGGGTGCAAATGAGGCTCTATAAAGCCGGGCAGCATGGTTTTTCCTTTCAAATCCACCTCTATGGTTTTACCGGCAAAATTATTGACGGCACTTGCTTTGTCTCCGGCATAAATTACTTTGCCGTCCCGCTCCATTACTGCCTCGACATAGCTTGGTTCATCACCCTCCATGGTAATAATATCGCCACCATAATAGAGCGTCTGCTGCAGCGTATCGGAAGCAGCTTTGTCCATCTCTTTTGAGTTGGCGCTTTGCGCACTACCGCAACCGAAAAGCAGTGTGAAAAATATTGCTGTCATCGTGCTTCTAAACATTTGCATCTCCTTTCTGTAGTGTCTGCACTTATCTACGACGCCATCAACTTATTGATTGTTGATGTAAATCGCTTTCCCCTCTTTGATCGTTGCCAGCACTTTGTTGTCTTTGATCTCAGAGACTTTCTGCTTCAAAGGATTGTTTTTCAGGATCACGAAATCCGCCAGCAATCCCTCCTTGATTTTTCCTTTCCGATCATCTTCAAAAATCTGCCATGCCGGCCCCGTAGTCAATGCCTGCAGCGCCGTATAGGCATCGACTCTTTGATCCGGCCCCAGGATCACGCCAGATCTTGATTCGCGCGCCATGGCTGACCACATCACCCAGAATGGATTGAGTGGTGTGACATTAAAATCTGTATGATTTGACATTACGATGCCTGCCTCTTTTGCAGCTTTCATCGGGCTGATAAAAAATGCCGCCTCCTTGCCAATATTTTTGATATGCACATCACCCCAATAGAAGGTGTGCAGGGTAAAGTAGGAGGGGCTTAATCCCAACTCCACATATTTTGGCAAATG
>DAOWOG010000231.1 GCA_030642185.1 Helicobacteraceae bacterium
ATAATATCACCGATAAATGCTATTTTCATCTATTTCCTTATAAAACTTTCGGTTTTGCATTTCTTAAATAGTACAGCACCGCTTTGATAATGTCATCATCATCTTTGCTGTCAGATTTCATGCTCTCTTTTGACTCATTCAGGTAAACAATCGTGATGTTATGGCCATAGTTGCTGATCAGTTTGATCACCAGCAGTTCAAAAAACTGTTTTTCTCGTGCCCAAGTTACACTTGGCATGCATATATGATTTTACCAGAAAAAAAGCTACGTAATTGTTATCAAAATATCTGTATGGATTACCAACTACAACTTGGCAACCAGTAAAGTAAAAATATATATTCAATAAGATATATTTTATACCTGATAAGATATAATATTATATGGATACAGAATGGCAGGTTGAATTTTATACTGATCAAAATGGCAATAAGCCGGTAAAAGAGTGGCTACTTGCATTGGAAATAAAAACTCGGGCAAAATTGTTTCGTAATATCGAGCTTTTAGAGAAGATGGGGCTTTCAATCACTGAACCATATGTAAAACCCCTGAAAGATAAGCTCTATGAAGTCAGAGTGAAAGACTTTAGAGGTATTTATCGCGTTATCTATTTTGCTCATACAGGTAAAAGATTTATATTATTGCATGGTTTTGTAAAAAAGACACAAAAAACACCGGCCAAAGAGATTGAACTGGCCTCTAGAAGAATGAAGGAGATGCTACAATGAGCGAGTTTAAGACATTGCTGAACGAACAGCTAAAAGATGAAGATTTCAAAAAAGAGTGGGACTCTTTGGCGTTGAGATACAGTATTGTAGAACAACTCTTGAAGCTTAGACAAAGCTACCATTTAACGCAGAAGCAATTTGCTCAAAAAGTTGGAACTACCCAGGCCGTTATTTCACGTATCGAAAACGGCAGTGTCAATATCGGTATAGACTTTATTGAAAAAGTCGCTAAAGCTTTTAATAAAAATGTCAAGATGCAGTTGGTTTAGAGCATTTTATTGCTCTTAAATAGCAGTTTTTTCACTATTCACTAATTCGGTAGTAGAGTCGGTTTTAACCGACCGGTTTGATGTATTGTTGCCATGTTTGGTTTGCGACGGTTTTATTGTTCGGTTAAAACCGAACCTACGTGGATTTCGGAACCCAAAACTTGTTTCGGGCTAATTAAACTTATTTGCCTCGAACAAGTTTGAGGTTCCACAGATTCAAGCGAAATCATAAAACTTTCGGTTTTGCATTTCTCAAATAGTACAGCAGCGCTTTGATAATGTCATCGTCATCTTTGCTGTCGGATTTGATGCTCTCTTTTGACTCATTAAGGTAGACGATCGTGATGTTCTGACCATAGTTGCTGATCAGTTTGATCTTCTTCTCAAGTGCCAGCAGCTTGATTACCATCAGTTCAAAAAACTGTTTTGTCGGGGCATTGAGCTTGCCGAAACGGTCAATCGTCTCCTCTTCGATCTCATAAATATCTTTAGGTGTCTCACACTGGCTCAGACGTCGGTAAAGTTCCAGCCGCAGACGGTCTTCACCAACGACTTCATCAGAAACAAAAGCACTGATAGCAAGCTTGATATCGACTTTTGCACGGCTGGCCTGCTGCGTATTGCTGAGCTCTTTGATCGCATCTTCAAGCATCCGAAGATAGAGCGAATAACCGATATTTTTGATATGTCCGCTCTGCGCATCTCCGACCAGGTTTCCTCCGCCTCTTATCTCCAGGTCATGATACGCCAGAATGGAGCCGCTTCCGAGAAACGAGTTTGACTCCAGCGCGACCAGCCGCTTTTTAGCCTCATCGGTGATCATCTCTTTATCTTCAACAATAAAATAGGCGAATCCTTCCATATGCCCGCGCCCCACACGGCCTCGAAGCTGATGCAGATCGGCAATGCCGAAACGATCCGCTCCGTCGACCAGCATCGTGTTGACATTCGGCATATGAATGCCCGATTCGATGATTGAAGTGGCAAGCAGCAGATCGTACTCTCCCGCCTGAAACCGCATCAACTCTTTTTCGGTCACTGTTGCCGAGACCTTTGAATGCAGCATCAAAATACGCAGATCCGGTAAAATCGCTTTGAGCTGAGTCTCTTTGATCGGCATATGGTCAATGTTGTTAAAAACATAAAAGAGCTGTCCACCACGGCGCAGTTCGCGCAGGATTACCTCTTTGATCAGCTTTTCGTCATACGCTTTGACAAAGGTACGAACGCCCTGACGCTCACTTGGCGGGGTCATCAGCTGACTCATCGTTTTAATGGAGCTCATTGCCTGATTAAGCGATCGGGGGATCGGCGTGGCACTCATAGAGAGCAGATGGGTCTTTTCATAAAGCTGCTTGAGTTTCTCTTTTTGTTTCACGCCGAATTTATGCTCTTCATCAATGATGACCAGCCCAAGGTTACTGAATTTGGCCCCAAAGAGCGCATGGGTTCCCTCCACCATATCAACCGAGCCGTCAGAAAGTGATGCCAAAACCGCCTTTTTAACCTTCGGCGTCACAAAACGATCCAGTTTGGCAATTCGAATATCATACGTTTCGAAGCGTTCTTTAAGGGATCGGAAGTGCTGTGAACTCAGCAATGTCGTCGGTACGATAATCGCCGACTGATAACCGCTTTTATACACGGCATACATGGCATTCATCGCCACTTCCGTTTTTCCGAAGCCGACATCACCGCTTAAAAGCCGATCCATCACATGCCCCGATGCCATCTCTTCCGTGAGTTCACGAATTGACTGATCCTGATCGGCCGTATACTCAAATCCGGCTCCGTTTTGAAAAGTTGTCAGCTCTTTTTTATCGACCTTTATCTGAGGTGCTTTGATCAAAGCGCGCGATGCAGCAGTGTTCACAATTTCCGAAGCAATTTCAAAAAGCCGTTTTTTGACCTTCTCTTTCAGACGGCCGAAACTTCCTTTGCCCAGTTTATCCAGTATAGGAAGCGCACCACCTCCAGCCATATAGCGGTCGATAAAATCCAGGTTTTCCACCGGAAGCAGGATACGGTCATCACCCAGATAGCGAATGGCAATAAAGTCTTTGACGCCGCCGAGTATCTCCGCCTGTTCAATGGCATCAAAAATCCCGACACCATGCTCTTCATGAACGACATAATCGCCGGGTTTAAGATCATCAAGAATGATATTGCTTTTACGGCGGCGGCGTTTTTTCATCGGCTTGTTAAAAGAGACAACCAGTTCATCCGGACCGATGATATTGAGAATGATCGGAGAATACTTCACTGTAAACCCGGAAAGATCAAAAATACCGGCCTGTTTGATCTGCGCTTCATTGGTTGCGATCAGCGTGATCTTTTTATTTTTATGCACATCAAGCAGGGTCGGTATGCTTGTCACGGCTAAAAGTTTATAACTATCGGCTTCTGCAATGCTTTCAACCTCAAAATGCTCTCTGCTGACCTGCGGCGTATTGAGCGCATAGGCTTCTTCGAGCAGTGTTTCCATTGGCCGGATAAATTTCACTGTTTTTGCTGCGGTAAACGGCGCCGCATCTTCTTGCAGATACCAAAGGCCCAGCGAGGCGATGTCTTTGATAAAACTGTCACTTTGCGAATTTTGAACACGGCTGCTGACTGCATCGTAGGTTACGCTGTCAAAGGAAAAGAAAGCACTGCAGATCACTATGGAGTCC
>DAOWOG010000273.1 GCA_030642185.1 Helicobacteraceae bacterium
CAAATGATGTTATCCCGGCTACTGCCTTTGCCATCCCGTTTTCAAACATAGAAATAAAACCATCTTCCAGTGCAAGTTTCATCATCTTCTCTTTTGATCCGCCGCTCGCAATAAGGCTGGTCAGTTTTTCACTGATAGGCAGTACTTCACTGATCATTTCACGTCCCATATAACCGTTGCCATTGCACTCTCTGCAGCCGGCGCCTTCATAAAAGACGGTATCATCCGGAATGTATTTTTCGTAGTCATGTAGAAGTTTTTTTGGAACAGTTGCTTCGACTTTGCAGTGGGTGCAGATTTTACGGATAAGACGCTGCGCCTGAATGGCAACCAGGGCTCCACTGATCAAATAGGGCTCAATCCCCATATCAGACATACGCGGAATGGCACTGATGGCGTCATTGGTGTGCAGCGTAGAAATAACAAGGTGACCCGTCAAAGCAGCTTTAATGGCAATTTCCAGTGTCTCCTGGTCCCGGATTTCACCGATCATGATCTTATCCGGATCCTGACGCAAAATAGAGCGCAGCGCATCGGCAAAACTGAGACCGACCTCCGGATGTACCTGAACCTGCTGAATGAGATTCATACGGTACTCTACCGGATCTTCGACGGTAATAACTTTGTCTTCAACGTTTCTAAGCTCATTGAGAGCACCGTAAAGGGTTGTGGTTTTACCGCTTCCGGTCGGTCCGGTAACCAGGATGATACCGTATGGGTGGTTGAGCGCTTTTATCAACTTTTTGTAACCGATCGAATCCATTCCTGCATCTTCAAGCTTGATCAGTGCTTTTTCCTTGTCCAGGATACGCATAACAATTGATTCTCCATAGAGAATCGGCAGTGTAGAGAAACGAAAATCAAATTCCCGATCGCCGACCATTGCAGAAAAACGGCCATCCTGCGGTTTTCGTCGCTCTGCAATATCAAGGTTTGCCAGGATTTTAAAACGTGAAGCAAGCGGAGGATAGATATCTTTATCAAAAATAAATACCTCAACCAGTTTCCCATCTACTCTTGCACGTACTGTACAGTTATTTTCAGTAGGCTCAATATGAATATCGCTTGCCCGGTTTTTAATACAAGCCTTCAAAATAACATTGATGAGCTGCAAAATGGAAGAAGCTTCCTGCTGCTCTTCTGCAGTTCCGATAGTATTGAGTTCTTTGCGAATATTGGCGACAAGACCTTTTACGCTGTTCTTGAGTTCAATTTTGAAGAGGTATGCCTGTATCTGTTTTTCGGTAGCAATTGCAATTTGAAGCGGTTTTCTGGGAAAGAGCCTCTGCAGTGCCTCCTGGGCATCGATATTGAGCGGATCTGAAAAAACAACCGTGATAGACATCTCATCATGGGCAATAGGAAGTGCATTGTATCGCTTCAGCTGGGCAAGCGGAAAACGCTCGGCAATACCGTAGTCCATATCGATAGAGTCAAGGTCAATAAAAGAAAGTTCCATGATTTCTGCAAGATACTCAAGTATCATCTGCTCATTTAAAAAAGTGTATTGCTGAATGATTTTGAGCTCATAATGTCCCAGACGTATCTGATCAACAACAAAACGTTTGACAAAATTGATTGAAACAGCACCGACCTTTGTCAAGGTATCTAAAAGCGTTTCCTCTTTGACCCCGACTTTGACAAGACGATCAATCTGCTCTTGCGTTATGTGATTATGCTTAAGAAGGTCTACTGTAATTCTGTCCAAAATTGCCCTTTATCTATATATATGGCGTTTTCTCATTATTGTATCATAATATTCTTCGACGATTATCTTTTTTTTGGATGCATCCTTGGTTAAAAACAGTTTATACGTCACTCTGCTGTCCAGTGGATCTGCATACTTATAATGCGCTTTTTTGGAAGTGCGGGTGTCTTGTGTATAAAGATCAAAAACTTTCGAAAGAATGTAGTCGGTTGTCGGCAGTTTAAGATCCTTAAAATTATAAGTATCGACTAACGCATGAAGCAGAAGTTTTTTCTGCATCAAAATCACAGAGAAATAGGCGGCATTGGCACGGGCCTCTTCGCTTTTGCTCAATAAAACGATCGGCACTGCCAGTTGATCGATTTTATCTGCTTTAAGGCAGGAAAAGGCGTACAATGAAATGAATTTTTCATCACTTTTATAACGCTCTAACAGCGCTTCACCTTTCTTGCAGGCTTTGGCATATTGCTTTGCCTTATAATCATTATAGACGTCAATCTTGGAAGATGCCGATGCAAAAACAAAGAGACTGATCAACAGAAAAAACAGTCTCATTGAAAAGTACCTTTTTGGATACTTTCAAGAAGGATTTTTGCATTGATAGATTGGCTCTCTTCAATATAGGTATTGAGCGTTTTTATGGCCATCTCTTTTTGATCCAGCTTAACAAGTGACTTGGCAAATATCATCCAACTGTCTTCAATTTCACTGTTTAATTCATTTGTCATAAGTGCATAATTATAAGATTGCTGATAATTGCCGATGGAATAATAGCGTTTGGCAACAAAGAGGCTCAATGCCGGATTTTTATTCTTTTTAAAACGTTTGATGACACCTTGAATATCACTGATATCACGATGATGACTGATACGCATATCTTTTTTTGCCGGGACAGTTTCGTCTTTTTGTGTACTTTTTTGGCTGAGAACAGCCGGATTCTGTTTACCAATCTGTTTTACGCTGATACTTTGCCGGGTTTCTGCAGGAGGCGTACTGACGGTAGGTCCTCTTTTGGAAACCGGTTGGGGTTTCACTTGAGGTTTGAACTGCTTATTCGGAGGAGATGGCTTTTCTTCAGGTTTGTCATAAAAACTGAGTACCTCTTCTTCAATGTCATACATAAAGTTAAATGAGGGTTCAAGACGTGTCGGTTTCTTAGATGAAACAGGTTCTGGCGGCTGTTCTAAAACCGTAATAGCCTCTTTTTTCATGACTTTATGCTCTATCTGATCAGTAAGAACAGTTTTATCTACTTCAGTAGTGAGTTTGGTCTTAGTCGGTATGGTACTTGACAGATTGAGCTGCAATGGTGAAATAAACATAAATACGATAAAAGCAGACAGCGCAATTGAAATGACAATAAAAGCCGGTAAGATTCTCTTGAGTTTATAGATCAGCCATTTACGTTCGAGTTCAGGAATATTAAGCATGGATTAATCCGGTTTGAATAGCAGCCATTTCAATAAATTTGATTGAAACAGTTGAATAGTTGATCTTGCTTGGCCTGTTCTCTTCATACCACTCATAAAGTTCAAAAAGCGTATAGAGAAGCTTGTTGGTATCGC
>DAOWOG010000135.1 GCA_030642185.1 Helicobacteraceae bacterium
CCGGTCACTCCAACCTAAAGGTAAAGATTAAAGAGCTTGATGCGGACCTGGCTTGCGAAGTGAGCGGACATATTTTTTTTAATGACCGCTATTTTGGTTTTGATGATGCTATTTACGCCACACTGCGTATGCTTGAGCTGATCTATGATGGAATCGACCTTGATGAAGAGCTTGAAAAACTTCCACAGGTTTTCTCCACCGAAGAGATCAAAGTAGAAACGACTGAGTCTGAAAAGTTTAAAATAATAGATGAACTCAAAGAACTGCTCAAATCACCACCGGAAGATTTTCCGGCGATCAAAGGGATCATCAATGTTGACGGAGTACGTGTCATCTTTGAAAACGGCTGGGGTCTTGTTCGTGCTTCCAACACAACACCAATCCTTGTTACCCGTTTTGAGTCTACCAATCAGGATGATGCCATACACTATGAAGAAGCCTTGAACAGATTAATTAAACAAGCAAAGGAGAACCTGTGAGTAAACAGCATACACTTATCATGCCCCTGGACATGCACCTTCACCTTCGTGACGGAGTAATGTTGGAGACCGTTGCACCCCTGACCTCCTACACCTTCAGCGGTGCAGTCATTATGCCGAACCTTGTTCCTCCGGTCACAAGCAAAGAGGCCGTGATTGCCTACAAAGAACGTATCCTCTCTGCCTGCGGGTATGAGATGCAGGAGAATGATTTCATGGATGAAGATGGTCTTGGAGGAGGTGATTTCGAACCCTTAATGACGCTTTTTTACCAAAATTATGATGAGGGATTTATAGAAGAAATACAAGACGAAATTTTTGCCATCAAACTCTATCCGGCCGGGATTACAACCAATTCGGAGGGCGGCGTAAAATCTTTTGATATCGAAACAATGCGCCCTACCCTTGAAGCGATGGAGCGTTTGCATATTCCGCTGTTGGTTCATGGTGAAACAGATGGATTTGTGATGGATCGTGAAGCTGAATTCATGTCTATTTACGAGCTTCTTGCCGGTAATTTTCCTGATCTGAAAATTGTAATGGAACATATTACGACCAAGGCAGCTGTCGATATGCTTGACAAATATGCAAATCTCTATGCAACTATCACGATACACCATCTGCTTATCACCCTTGACGATGTAGCCGGCGGCATGATGAAACCGCACCTCTTTTGCAAACCGATCGCCAAACGTCCCGAAGACAGAGAAGCACTTTTAAAAATAGCACTCAATGCCCATCCCAAAGTGATGTTCGGCTCCGACTCTGCACCGCATCCCCAGGATAAAAAAGAAGCTTGCGGATGTGCTGCCGGAGTATTTACGGCACCTATTGCTTTGCAGCTTCTCTGCGAACTTTTTGACGATCATGGCAAACTGAATAATCTACAGTCTTTTGTCAGTGATAATGCCCAAAGTATTTACGGAATCTGTCCTGAGTTCAAAGAGGTAACACTGGTCAAAGAAGCATTTAAAGTACCCGAAAAATACGGCAATGTAGTACCAATGTATTCCGGTGAAACCATTGCCTGGAGTATTGAGGATGTACTTTAGCCGTTTTACTGCTGAGAAGTATAGTATGAATGATACAAATGACAGCTAGGATTTTACTTCTTGAAGATGACCTTTTACTGGGTGAAAGTCTCCTGGATCTACTTGAAGAAGAGGGATATGCGGTACAGTTATGCCGCAATGGTCAGGAGGCTTTGGATGCCACCTTTGCCGGTAAGTTTGATCTCTATCTGCTTGATATCAATGTTCCTCTGATCAACGGTCTGACGCTGCTTAAAGAGTTGCGAAGCGCCAATGACACTACCCCGGCAATTTATCTGACATCGCATCAGGACAAACAAGTCATTAAAGACGGCTTTGAGAGCGGTGCGGACGACTACCTGAAAAAGCCCTTTGACAGTGATGAACTGCTCTGGCGAATAGAAGCACTCCTACGCCGATCACAGGGACTGGAAACATTATGTGCCGGTCAACTCTGTCTGGATGAGCAGCACCAGCGTATCCTGCTTGAGAGCAGAGAGCTGGATCTTTCCAAAAAAGAGTACACACTGCTTGCACTGCTTATTCGTCATGCTACAAAAGTGGTGACCAAAGAGATGATTATCAATGAACTTTGGAGCAGTTCGCAAAGTATCAGTGATGGCGCGATTCGTGTCTATATCAATCGTCTGAAACAGGAACTCGGCACTGATTCCATTGAAAATATACGCGCAATCGGATATCGCCTTGTTCCGTAATCTGATTTGGGGAACCATCATCTTTTACACCGTTTCAACCATGTTGTTGATGGGTGTAACCTACTATGCCATGGCTGTCTTACAGACAGAAAATGTCATTATACTTGCGCTTGCCATACTATTACTCGCAGTGACCACCGGCTATATCCTTGCAAAGTTGGCGATTGAACCGCTTAAAGAGCATTTTGAGCAACTTGAGCAGTTTTCAAAAGAGACGCTGCATGAGTTAAATCTGCCTATCAATACTATTACGACTAACACAAAAATGCTGCGAAAAAACCATAAGGATGAGAAATCACTCAAACGTTTGGCACGCATTGACATGGCCTGCGATATGCTTCAAAAACGCTATAATGAGCTTGACTATCTTATTAAAAGACAGATTCAAAAAGAAATTATCGAAATTTTTGATCTTAAAGGCTTAATCGAGCAGCGGGTTGAAGTACTTCAGGAACTCTACTCTTCAGCAAAGTTTGTCATGGATTTAGAAACAATTAGCCTGAAAATGGATAAAATGGGCTTTTCAAAAGTAATCGACAATCTGATTGACAATGCTATAAAATATTCCAATCCTCCGGCGAAGGTAACCTTGTCTCTGCACGGAACACAGTTGCGCATACGTGATGAAGGAAGAGGAATGGATGAGATGACACTGTTTAAAATATTTGACCGTTATTATCAAGGTGATACGGCGACACCGGGGTTTGGTATCGGGTTGGGTCTCGTAAAAGATTATTGCGACCGCCATAAAATTTTGCTGCATGTGGAATCCAGACTGGATGAAGGAACAATCATGATATTAGATTTTAAAAGGATAGTTAAATGATGACAACTCCAACGATGCTGCACTATGCGGAAGAGGTGCTCGATTTCGGGGTTATGGGGATCCTGCTCCTGATGAGTGTCGTGTCACTCTGGTTGTTTATCGAACGGATGATGTACTATCGCAGCATACAGCTGGAAGATTACACTAATAAAGAGCTGCTTGAGCTCGATCTCGGCGACAATCTTTCAACCATCTCTGCCATTGCGGCCAATGCCCCTTATGTAGGGCTGATCGGTACCATCATCGGGATTGTTATTACTTTTTATTCCCTTGGCGAAGCGGGAAGCGTCGATCCCAAACAGGTTATGACAGGTCTGGCTCTTGCCCTGAAAGCGACCGGTGCCGGTATACTGGTCGCTATTCCTGCTATTGTTTTTTATACAATTGCGCTGCGTAAAATGGAACGTCTTCTGGTCTACTGGGATGTAGAGCAGGAAAAGAAGAGACAGGTTTAAGTTCGCTACATGAAATCTAAAAAAAAATTTGACCAGATCAATGTTATTCCGTTTATCGATATCCTGCTTGTTCTACTGGTAATGGTAATTACGACAGCGACATTTATCAAGCAGGGCGTACTGCCTATCGACCTTCCTGAAGCCAAAGCTTCCGATAAAAAAGAGAACAAAAAAGAGATCGATATCTATGTCACTAAAGATGGAAAATTTCACTATGATAAAGAAGCGGTAACACCTGCTGAACTTGAACAAAAACTGTCCGGTCTTGCCAAAGATCAAACTGTTGTGCTTCGCAGCGATAAAGAAGCAACATTTCAGGATTTTGTCACGGTCATGGATATCTTGAAAAAACTGCATCATGAACAGCTTTATATCGTCACAAAAGAGTAGTGATGGAGGTAAAAAAACAGAAACGTGTTGTTCTTTTTGTCAGTCCTACCTGCAAATGGTGTACAACCGCTAAACAATATTTCAAGAAACAGGGCATTAAATTCAAAGCTATCGATATCACAAAAGATGAGAAAGCGGCAAAAGACTGTGAACGTCACGGGTGTCGCGGTGTTCCGGTCGTAATGATCGGATCACGATGGATCTGCGGTTTTGATCAAAAAAACATCGATAAGATGCTTAACCTTTAATACGCTTTATCCAGTAAACGGATAGTATTTTTCTCTTCTTTTTCCGGTGGACTTTCTTCTATCGTTTTTTCTATGACATATCCTTCAGTTATATTACTGTCAAATACTTTTTTTTCATGAACTTCTATAGGGTTCAGAAATGTGTTGAGTATGTAAAAGAGAATGATGATGGCGATAATGCCAACATAGAAGAGTATATAGTTGTTGATCTGTTCACGGCTGAATGGATTTTGCATGGGCAATTATTATTTCAAAAGCTAGTGGGTATGCTTATGATTTTCCTGAAATTTAAGATAAATTGCCAGTGCAACACTGGAAACAATAAGCACTAAACTGACTATTATGATTGCTTCATTCATTTTATGTTCCCTTGTTAGTAAAATAAAATCCGATTAATGACAGTATCATCACCAAAACAATCGCAACATATGAAATACTATTATCTTTAAGTACTGGTGTGATCAATGCCAGAGCAATTAAAATTTTGGAAATATCCAACAGATATTTTCCAATCTCCTTAAGTGTCTCTTTTTTCATATTGACAAGTATAGCATACTTATGATTTTACTCCGTCGTTGGTACTTTGTATGTCGACTCTGCAAACAACAACTTGAACTGCTAAATATTTATTTTGACGTTTACTTTACCGAAGTCAACTATTGATTTAAAGCCTTCAGCGGTGCTTCGCACATCGCCTACGGTTTCGTTCGCCTAAACGACAAGCAGTTGTCGTTTCTAATAAGGTTAACTATTAATTTCAAGCCTTCAGCGGTGCTTCGCACATCGCCTACGGTTTCGTTCGCCTAAACGACAAGCAGTTGTCGTTTCTAACGGCGAACTCACATCATACCCGGCATACCGCCCATTCCACCCATATCAGGTGCAGGCATTGCCAGCTTCTCTTCAGGGATTTCATGGATCGTTGCTTCTGTCGTCAGCAGGAGGCTTGAAACAGAAACAGCGTTAGTCAGAGCAACACGCTCCACTTTA
>DAOWOG010000102.1 GCA_030642185.1 Helicobacteraceae bacterium
AACCAGTCTGACAAGCAGTTTGTCATTTTTGTCAAGTGAGTTGTATAGGTTGGCAATAAAAGGATCTTCGATGTTTTCAAGCGCTTTGTAGCATTCAACTGAATGGATATCAACCGGATAGTCATGATAGCCGTCAAATTGGGGAAGATGCATCACTTTTTTAAAGGGGCTGATAAGCTGATGCAAAATACCTGCTCTGTAAAAGAGGTGTAAAAATGGATAAAAATGTTCCCGCTCCAACAGATTTTTAAGTAATTTATAGGTTTTCGCACTCAAAGGCTCTTTAACGGTTGCATAGGTGAACTGGCAGAGAAAACTCGGATCAAACCGCCACTCTCTGTCTTGCAATGAGTTGAGTAGTTCAAGAAGTTCCGTAACCGGTCCGGGTTCGGCCTTGTAGGTTGTGAAAATACGGTCTTTCATCACATAATACTCAGGCGCGATGCGATTTTTTCTTAACTGTTTAATGTTGGAAGGCTGATAGAAATAGGGCCGTATCATCTTATTGACAAAGATCTGGGTGAAGTTATTGATACGCCACTGTGCTTCAAGTACTTTGCTGGCCATTTTACGTTCATCACTAAAGCCAAGCATACCGGTAACTTGCGGCATATATTGAAAAATCAGCTGATCCTGCTGTTTGCCGGCAGCAAGGTGCAGGGCACTGCGTACACGATAGAGAAGTTCAAGGGCCACACGGTACTGTCTGTAAGCCTCTTCACTGAAGAGTGTGCCGGCAAGATCTCTCAGTGATTGAACACCGTAGAGGGTATAGGAAATCCAGAAAAGAAGCTGTGAATCACGCAGCCCTCCGACACTCTCTTTAATATTGGGCTGCATTGAAGTCGGGTATTTGTCACGTCGGATATGGGCCTCGTCAATCTTGGCTATTATAAAGCGCTTTGGATCATCATGGCGAATGGCAAGCAGTGCTCTTTGTGTGGCATGCCAGGTGAAAGTTGAACCTGTAATAAACCGTGACTCCATCATTGCCGTACGGATAGTAATGTCTTCCTGTGACGCCTTGATGAGGTCGCCTGCTTCATGAACACGGTGACCCAGTTTGAGCCCTGCATCCCAGGCAAGATAGAGCAGTTTTTCCAATATCGCATCGGTGTTATACCCCTCAGTCTCTTCATAAACGAGCATAAGGTCGATATCGCTATGGACACACAGTTGCTCGCGTCCGTAGCTTCCAAGGGCAATGACGGCGATTGGAATGGAACTGCGCATCGGAAGATAGGTGCCAAACATCCGGCGTAAAACGGTTTTATACATACCATCAATGATCTGATCGATCATTTTGGTATGTTTGACCAGAAAGTCTTTTCCCTGATTTCGTGTAAAAAGATCTTCGAGAGAGCTTTTATACTCGGCGATGGAAGCCTTGAAAAGTTTTGATATTTCAAAGTCACTGGCATTTTTCGCAATAAGGTCTTCGATTTGTTCAGTGATATTCATAGGTGCCCCGTAATTAGTCTTCATTATTATAGTATGTGATTCTTTTTCTTTGTTATAATGTGCAAAATTTTTTTGGATGGTTATTACTCCACTAACTAAATACGCTAATAAATAGAAGCATTTAGAGATGTGGGATTTGGTGCTAAAAGTTTGTAGGACTAACTGGTTAATTCAAAAGCTTTTAGCAACGAAGATTGCATCTCTAAATGTTTCCCGCAGGGCGGTTCTCTTAAGCCCTTACTCTGCGTTAAAGTTTCTTGAATTAACCAGTTAGTCCTACGAAGCTTTGCCTTGATTAAGGGCTTAAGAAAACCGCTATTTATTAGCGTATTTAGTTAGTGGAGTAATAAGTATGAATGTGATTGAAAAAGTACAAGCCGGTGAACGTATCGGTTTTGATGAGGCGTTAACGCTTTATGATCTGGATATTTTTACACTCGGAGAACTTGCTGATCAGCGCCGACAGGCTTTGCACGGCAAAAAAACCTACTTCAATATCAACCGTCATATCAATCCGACCAATATCTGCAAGGATGTCTGCAAATTTTGTGCCTACAGTGCCAGCCGCAAAAATCCGCAGCCCTATACGATGAAGCATGAAGAAATCATGGCGATTGTTGACGACATCGCTGCACGCGGTATCAAAGAGGTTCACATCGTCTCCGCCCATAATCCCGAGACCGGGTTAGACTGGTATACCACGGTCTTTTCAAAGATAAAGGCCAAATACCCGCAACTGCACATTAAAGCGCTGACGGCGGCAGAAATTCATTTTCTGAGTGAAGAGTACAACAAGTCTTATGATGAAATTATCGACATTATGATCGAAAACGGGGTGGATTCGCTTCCGGGCGGCGGTGCAGAGATCTTTGACGAAGAAGTACGCGATTATATCTGTAAAGGGAAAGTGACCTCCGATCAATGGCTGGAGATTCACCGAAAATGGCATGAACGCGGACGCAAGTCGAACGTGACGATGCTTTTCGGCCATATTGAAAAACGCAAAGACCGTATCGATCATATGATGCGTATCCGCGATCTTCAGGATCAGACGGGCGGATTTAACTGTTTTATTCCACTGGTGTATCAAGGTGAAAACAACTTTTTGAATGTCAAAGAGTTTATCACCGCGCACGAGATCCTCAAAACGATGGCAGTCAGCCGCATTGTGCTCGACAATGTCCCTAATCTCAAAGCCTATTGGGTGACATCGACGGTCAACCTCGCTTTGGTCGCTCAGGAATTTGGTGCCAATGATCTTGACGGTACCATTGAGAAAGAGTCCATCAACTCCGCCGCAGGTGCCAAAAGTGCCCATGGTGTTGATCTTGAAGAGTTTGTAAACCTCATTAAAAACAGCGGATTCGAGCCGGTAGAACGCGATAGCCTCTATAATGAATTGAAGGTGTGGTAACAAGGGTGTTGATATGTAGTATTTTCTTCAATTAGCCTGAAAAAAACTGATGTGATATAATTAAACAAAGGAAATTCATGCACACGATGACTATTAATGTACAAGACACTGTCTATGAGCGTTTCTTGAAGTTTTTACAAAAAGAAGAGATACCAATTATCAAAGATGTTCGAGATGAAAATCTAAAATACGATCCTTATTTTTATGAACGTAAAGCACAGATAGAGAAGACAATAAAAGCGGTTGATGATGGCAGTATGCCAATGTATGATTTTAATGAGTCGATGGATAGTTTGATAGCTGATTTAGAAAAATAGCAATGAAAATTATTGAGACGAAACTTTTTGCAGGACAAAGAGAAGTCATTATTAAATTTATTGCTAAAGATAAGAAAAGTGCTGCACTGAATTTTGCAAGAGCATTGAAGTTAAGTGTTAACGACCTGATAAATTTTCCCTACAAATGTCGTCAATCAGATTACCATCACTCAAAACAGATTCGAGATATGACTTTTAAGGGCTATACGATTGTTTATAGAGTAGACGAAACTGAAGAGATGATTGAAATTCTGGAAATATTTAACCGGAATAAACCGCTTTAAGAAGAGCCCCATGATCCAAAAAGGCAAGCGCCCTTAAAGCTGTGGTGCCAGAATACGCATAAAATTCTCGGCGATACGCCGCGTATGTGATGCCTTGGGCATTATGGTCTCTGCATTGGAGATAAAGCCTTGCATCCATCGCTCTACTTCAGTGATAATCGTTTTTGAATAGGCAAAGCTGACCACTTCATAGTTAAGCAGCAGCGAACGGTTGTCGATGTTGACGGAACCGATCATGGCAGCACTGTTGTCAAAAAGTATGGCTTTGGCGTGAAGCATATTGCCGTTATATAAGACAAGGTCTATGCTGTTTTCTGCAAGTTCGCGCATATAAGAGCTGCGGCTAAGATCGGCGATGAGATGGTTCGAGACTTTAGGAGTAATCAGTTTGACATCGACGCCCTTGTGTTTGGCGATCTTCAATGCATGGGTCAAACACTCATCGGGTACAAAATAGGGCGTAACGATCCAAATACGTTCTTTCGCTGTGTAAATGGCACTGATAAGGGCTTCAAGCAGCGCATCACCTTTGATATCCGGTCCGGAAGGCACTACCTGGATGTAGGCATTACCGTATTGCTCCTGATGAGGTACTGTAGCCTCGCGCAGTGGTTTGCCTGTCGCATATGACCAGTCATCTTCGAAGATCTGGGCATATTGGTACGTAGCTTCCCCCTGGGTTTTAAAGAGGAGATCCTCCCATTGATCGTCTCTTTTAACAGGACCCATGTACTCATCAGAAAGGTTCATTCCTCCCGATAGCAGGATCTTTTCATCAAAGAGATAGATTTTCCTGTGATTGCGCAGGTTAATGTAATTTTGGTAAGGCAGACGAAGCAGCGGCATAAAGAAGTGAACTTCACCTCCCGCTTGTCGCAGCTTTGTGAGGGAGCTTTGAAAAAAGTAGAGTGTGTATGAGCCGAGAGAATCGATAAGCAGTCGTACATGAATACCTTGTTCAGCTTTCTCGGTCATTGCTGCAAGAATCTGTTGCGTCATGGCATCATTTTTAAAGACATAAGTACTTATACTGATGCTTTTTTCAGCTTTTTGGATGGCATCCATCAGTGTCTCGTAAGCTTTGACACTGTCGGTGATAAGCTCAAAACTGTTATGCTCACTCACACCCGCAATACCATTCGAACGCAAAATCCCATCGATGCTGTTAACCTCAATAGTACTCTCACCGCCACTGCTTTTGATCTCAAGAGCTGATTTGTTGTTTTTAGTAGGCTGTTTACGCGTACCGATTAAAAAATAGAGTACAACAGAGATATAGGGGAGAATGATCATAAAGAGCAGCCATGAGATCATACTTGTCGGAGTACGTTTTTGATAAAGCATATAAATGAAAGTGGTGACGATGAGGATCTCACCGACAATAAAAACGCCATGGAGGATCAAAAAGTCTAAAAGATTATTTTCCATATCCACGTCACCATCTCTTTTTTTTATGTAAAGATTATAACCAAATCCGGATCTAGGAGTCTGTCGGATTAGTCTGATCGAAGCGAAAGTTTCAGCTATTGACTCATATAACTCAATGTGATATACTATTTTAATGAAAAGACTTAAGACAAAATGGTTTGCCAAGTGGGCAAAAAAGCAGGAGCTTTCCAATAAGGATCTTTTGAAAGCGATTGACGATTTGAGTGATAATCTTTCAAGTACATCTCTTGGGGGAGGTTTGTTTAAAGTCCGAATAGCTATGCAGGGTAGTGGTAAAAGTTCTGCTTATCGCAGTATTGTTGTTTATCGTAAAAATGATAGAGCAGTTATGGTGTATGGATTTGCTAAAAATGAGCAGGAAAATCTATCTAAAAACGAGCTAAAAGCTTTTAAGATATTGTCTAAAGATATATTAGCCTTAAGCACACAGGCACTTGACGAATCTATTGAGAAAAAAGTATTTTTTGAGATTGGAGAAAATGATGAGAGATAATATTAAAGAATCTATCGCTTCAACCGTGAGTGATATGCTAAAGGCGGAGATGAAAGTCTCTTTTACAAAAAAAGAGCTTGATGATATGGGTATTGAGATCGCACAGGTCTCCATACAGCCAAACGAGATTCAAAAGATTCGTAAAACTCTTGGAGTAAGCCAGTCCGTTTTTGCCAAACTTTTAAACGTGAGTCTGTCGTCGGTCAGACAATGGGAACAGGGTGCTCGCAAACCAAGCGGTTCGACTATGATACTATTGGAACTGCTTCAAAGAGAGCCGGAAATTTTAGATTATCGTCTTGGTTTGAATGTGGCATAGTGCAATGTAAAGGCTTTAACAGGTTGTAATAGGTTGGGGACAGTTGCGAGTTTTGCA
>DAOWOG010000048.1 GCA_030642185.1 Helicobacteraceae bacterium
GACACTGTTGAAATTTTCACAGTTGTACTACCTAGATAGTGAAATATATGAATACAGTATGCTTCTTTACGGCTATGTTCTGCGAGTACTTCCTATCGGCCTGATCATCATGCTTATATTGTCACAGCATACTTATGGAAATCATCTGTTTAAACTTTTAAAAATTCCTGCGCGCCACCGCTTTTTTGCTATTGTTTTGCCAATGCAATGGCAAAAATGGTTAATGGTTTTTGGTATACTCTTCTTTTTAATACTCAATGAGATCACAACTACGGTACTGCTGGTCCCTCCCGGATTTGAAACGATCATCGTCAAAATATATAACCTTATGCATTACGGTGATTTTGAGACAGTGGCATTTTTATCCCTGATGCAAATAGCACTCATTCTGCTGGGTTTATCTCTTTTTTCATTAGCAAGAGGCATTCATGATAAAACTTGAAAATATACGGCACTCTTTTGGCGGTGATTTTACACTGAGCATAGAGACACTGTCCATTCCCTCAAAAAGCACCACCTGTATTATTGGTCCTTCAGGAAGCGGAAAGAGCACCTTGCTTAATATTATGGCCGGATTGAAAAATTTTGATTCTGGTACTGTTGAAATAGATGGACAGGATGTAAAGTCATTGGCAAAAAAGGATCGGCTCCATCAATTGAACATGATGTTTATGTCACAGGAGTTAGGGCTATGGCCGCATATGAGTGTTTTGGATCATATCAGATTTGTACTGGGGACAAAAGATATCAATGAAGCAGAGGATTGGCTGCAAAAAGTCAAACTCACCGATAAGGCTCTGTTTAAGCCCTGGCAGCTCTCCGGAGGGGAGCGCCAAAGACTGGCTTTGGCACGGGCTCTGGCAGTGAAACCAGAGTATCTTTTTCTGGATGAGCCGTTTGCCAATCTTGACACTGTTGTGGCAGATGAACTTCTTGAGATCATCGACCGGGAGCAACAGGAGCATCAGTTTACTTTGGTTAAAATATCACATCATACTGTGGGTCTAAACAGAGCGGATATCAATATTTTGGTTATGAATAGCGGAAGTATTATTCAGCAGGGAAATTTACAGGAGATCAGAACTGATCCTGTGGGAACATGGAGTGAAAAATGGGTATCACTGCTTACAAAAAAAGTATAATTGTTCTCTTTGCCTTTGTACTTTTTTTATCTCCATTAAATGCTACCGTGTATAAAACATACGCTCAATGGGAAGTTGATGCACTCTTTGTCGCATGGCTGATCAACCGTCATGTCGAAAAAGACTCAAAATTTATCATTGTAAAAAAAGGAACATTGATAGAGGCGAAGTATGCGATCAATACACCAAATTCAAGGTTTCGCCGCAGCGCAAAAGAGACAGCATTTGAAAGTGCGCTAAGAGAGTTTAATATTCGCAACAGCTGTACGGATACTTTAACCCCTATCATCCGTATTCTTGAATTGGCACCATGGAGAAAAAGCGAGTATCATCATGTACTTACCTTTGAAAGTGATCTTGTTACACGATTAAAACAGCAGGATATTTCAGCTGCCTTTGATTATATTGACAGCTACTGTAAGGAAAATGAAAAATGAAAATTATTTTAATGATGCTGATGGGTTTACACATGCTTTACGCCGATGCCCTGCCGACAATGGCTTTTTTGGCTTATGATGATGAGCAGTGGGTAGTCTGTCTTACTCAAACTGACGGATCTGTCAAAGAGGTCATACTTGAAGAAGAACCGCATACGTTTGATTATAATTTTCAGACGGGTCAAATACTCTACACAGGCTCATACGGCAAGCTGCGCATCCATCATAAAGGCAGTGAACGCGAATTAAAGCTGCCTTATCAAAACAGTGCCTACACGCAGCCTGACTTCTCCTGTCAAAAAGAGCTCGCCTATGCCGTTGAACTCATAGAGGGAAACAGCAAATCAACACATATCGTCTTGATTGACTTGAAAAACGATGCTTTAACAACGGTTATTCAGCAAAACTCATCGCAATTTGAACCTTCTGAAATAGATAACCGTACACTGCTTTTTACAAGTCTTACTTGTAACCAAGGCTGCGGTAAATTAATGCAGGAGATTTGGCAAAAAAACAGCGTCACGGGAGAATCCGATCAATTGACACTCTTAAATGCTTTCAGTAATAATCCAACAGCCCATTTTAATGATCAGTGGATCTTTTTCAGTTCAAATAAAAATGGCAACTACCATATCTGGGGTAAAAATCCAAAGACAGATGCGCGTGCAGAGGAATTGACATTTGGAAACAGTACCGATACCTTTCCGGGAGCTATCAGTAAGGGATCTTTTGTCTATATTCATCATGATAAAACCAACTATCGCATCATGCACGCAGATATCAGGGGAAAATCCTATGAAGTCAAATTATCAAAACAGTATAAAAAAATACGTCAATTAAAGGTCAACACATGCGATTAGCACTCAAATACCTTGTCATCTTTTCTCTTTTTTCAGGCATCTCTTTTGGGGTAAACATTCAGTTTTTGCCTTACAAGAAGAATGAATTCTCCCCGCTCCTAAATGAAAAATTCACCATTCCTTTTGAATTATCTGCTCCAGGCATGGTACATGCAGAGATCTATACGCCTGATGGCGTTTTAATTCGTACACTCAGTACTGCAGCCGTCATGAAAAAAGGCACTCAAACCCTTGAATGGGACGGAAAAGATGAAAGAGGCACAGTCGTACCGGATGAAGCCTATAATGTCGTTTTAAAAGCAACTGTAAACGGCAAAACTGACATCATCGACCCCCGAAAAACCAGTGGCGGTATTGTTCAGAGAGATTTGAACCCAAAGATCGGACCTGATGGCAAAATAACCTATACTCTGCCGACACCGTCACGGGTACTCATTCGTTTAGGCATGGACAGTGGAGCGATGCTGCGATCAGTCATAACATGGGTACCGAAAAATTCCGGAAAAAATGTTCAATTCTGGGATGGTTATGATCAGGACCATCTTATTAAAATCCAAAAGCATAAAGATTTCAAAATCATCTTTTCGGCATTCAGCCTTGCTGAGCACTCCATCATCACTACAGGAAACAGAGAATCCTATTTTGATTATGTTGACAAATATATTCTCAAACCATCCATGACAGCTAAAACGTATCGTTTGCATCATGCAAATACAAAACTTATGTCACCTTATTATGTGAGAGTTTTATCTGATATGCGTGAACCAGCAATTACTTTTGTATTTCCAAAAAATATCAAAAGAGACCCACAAGGTATCCCTGTATTGAAAAAAGGTGAAAAAGTACGCGTTAAAATTATTATGAATGAGAAAGATGCTGTCCGAATGGAGCAGATGAAATATGAAATTACCTTTTTTGACAATCTGGATTTTATTTCAGAAGAGGAGATGGGATATGTTCCGATCAGTTGGCTCTGGTCGCCTCAAAATGAAAAAGGAAAGCATATTTTAACAGTTAATATTGCCAGTTTTAAAGGGCATGTAGGTTTAAAAAGCACTCCCTATATCATTGAGTGAAAAAACAGGGAGGAAAAAGAAGAGCACTAGTTTTTCAGCGCATCCCCATTCATCTCATAGAGATCCATCGTTTTAGTAATCAGATCCGTACCTTGCATGAAGTAGTCATCTGCATTAAGATGGATATCTTTGTCTTCATTCATCAACTTATCCTCAGACAACGATACATATGTTTTGACGTCTAATGCATATTTATTCAGCCATGCCTGCAGCTCTTTAGGATATTTTTTTGCATTGGATTTACCCAATGTTTTCATCTCCATGCTTGTTGCTTGCAGCAAATCAAGTATTTCTGCTGTATATTCGCGCATAGCTTCAATTTCATCCGCCTCAGATTCGCCCCGGACAATGACTCCTGAGCCGATTCCACGCAATTTGCCAAGCCACTCTGTCAATGGAATGATCTTTGTCATCATCAAATTGCCTGTTCTTTGATGACGTTCGCTCTCCTCTTTAAAGAGATTTTCCTGCGCTTCGCCGCCAAGTGAAATCATTGCTTCAATAAGTGCACTGTAACCGTTAAAAGTGAACTGGGGTTTTAATTCAAAGGCAACATCATTCAGACTTTGCATCTGTGTTTCGATATTGGCCAGCTTTTTGTCGGTTTCTACACCTACCAGTTTAAAGTCATAGTGCAGGGTTCTAAAACGTTTTTCGATCTCTTTTCGATCTTTGTAAACATTAAACTGGGCAAAACTGCCGCCATTGAGAAAGACATTGGTTTTACCCCGCATATCCTGAGTCTGAAGAATCAATTCTTTAAGATTTTCCAGGTATATGACTTTTTCTGTCTGCGAAGCAGCAGAGACGCTAAGTACAAATGCAAATAATGCTATGAGAATTCTGTGCATATCTATCCTTCCATCTTTTTGCCGTCTTCAGAGTACTTGGCACCGCTCACAGGAAGGTCATCCTCGAATGTCCACTCGGACTTAAGTTTACCGCTTTTATAGTACTGTTTTGAAACACCGTTTAAGGAACCGTCCTTATAATTTTGCTCTGCTTTGAGTTTGCCGTCTTTATAATAGCTTTTTGAAAGACCCTCACGTTTATTATTTTTAAAGTTGGTCTCGTACTTTACCTGTCCGTTTCTGTGATAACCTTTTGAGAGGCCTTCACGTTTGCCTTCAGTATAGTTTGTCTCAGATTTTAACTCACCGCTGGAATAGTTCTTTTTCTGAACTTCGGCAAAGAGACTGACACTCAAAAGTGCCGCTGTTATCAAGATTTTTTTCATAGCCCAGTCTCCTTGAGATTATTCTTTAAGTGCTTTTTCATTCATTTTGTAAAACTTAATTGCACCGCCGACTAAAGCAGTTCCCTGGGAAAAATACTTGTTTGAATCAACTTCTATACTATCCTGACCAATCAGTTTGGTTTTTGCCAGTTTCGTATATATTTCTACATCTTTTTTATATTTGGTAAGTTTAGGGTTTAATCCTGCCGGATATTTATCACCATACGTTTTGTTGAGTGCGACCATAGAGTTGATGACGTTGGCCATATTGTCATTTACCTCTTCAACATACTCTTCCATATAATCGATCTCTTCATCCTCACATTCGCCCCGTGCAGCAATCCCTGAGCCAAGACCTCGAAGTTTACCAAGTCCCTCAGTCAAACGCATAATCTGATTCATCATCACGTCACTGGCTTTTTGTTCAAAAACACTGCCGTCACCATAAAGTTTTTTTTGTACTTTTCCACCCATATAAATCATCTTGTTGACAAGTGTACTGTATGCCTTAAATGATGTTAACGGTTCAAGCTGAAGTGCCATTTTATTAAGACTCTTCATCTGTTTTTTGAGTTTATCAAACTCTCCGTCAATTTCAGGCCCTGCTACTTTAAACTGTCGGTTAAGCGATTTAAACGCATTTTTGATCTTGGTACGCTGCTCATATACACCGAACTGTGCAAACTCACTGCCGTTTAAAAAGTTATAAGTCCCGCCGCGCGTTTTTTGCGTTGCAACGATCAGATCCTTAACATTTCCCATATATCTAACTTTTTTTGCATCGGAAGCAGCCGAAGCAGAAAGCACCAGTATCATTAATAACAGAAATAACTTACGCATGTCCCATCCCTTGGAATTCATTATAAATAATTATATCAGAAAAAAATTTCAAAAAGAGGAAATGAATGTTAAATAAGAGTTGGAAAATATGTGTGAGGACTTATCTCTTTAACCATCGTTCTAAAATGATCTTTGCCGAAAGCGAATCGACCCTTCCGTCACGTTTGTAACGGATATGCCCTTTCATCATCTCTTCGGCCTCAATTGACGAGTCACTTTCATCCTGAAAAAAAACAGGCCCTTCAAATGCGACCAGATTCATAAAGTGTGCTACACGCCGACGCATCTCGTCTTCACTTGAACCGCCTATCGGTATACCGACGACCACTGCTTTCGCTTCAAACTCTTCAATGACTTTTTTAACAGCGGCTGATGCCTGATTTCGGTTTTTGCGCTCAATTGCCGCCAAAGGTGTCACGACCATAATATCCGGACTGTAAGCCAGCCCAATTCGTTTTAATCCCAGATCGATCGCAATGACCGGAAAATAAGCTTCTTTACCGTTTGCCATTTACTACTCGCCATTTATTGCAGCGATGCTGCTTATTTTCCAAGACAGAAATTACCAAACATCTTATCCAGCATCTCATCGTGTTCAAACGGACGGGTAATGGAAGCCATCGCATAAATGGCCTGATTTAGATGGAATGAAAATATTTCCAGCTCCTGGTCTTCCAGTGGGTATTTTGCATCGTTTATATGCATAAGCGTCTCTTTAACTGCTTCGACCTGTCGTAAGGAGATCAGCATCATCTCATCCGACCTGTTTTGTGTGTCCATCAATGCCTTAAGCTTTTCTATCAGGCTTTGTGTTTCTACTTTACAACTCATTCTTAACGGTGTGTAAGCATCAATCAATGTTGTATTAAAACGATGATCAAGATCATTTTTATTGACAACCACAACAAATGAACGGTCATCTTCATGCGCTTTAATCAGTTCAATTATCGCGGCATCTTCTGCATCCGCTTTGCGACTTCCGTCGAAAAGTGCTATGACGATGTCACTCTCCTGTACTGCTTCAATAGAACGCCCTATTCCGATACGTTCTATCTCATCACCGCCTTCACGAATACCCGCCGTATCAACAATGCGGATAAGATGCGTACCGATTTTGACCTGTTCTTCAATGGTATCACGTGTCGTACCGGCAATATCACTGACGATGGCACGATTATAGTTGAGCAATGCGTTTAGCAATGAACTTTTACCGACATTGGGCTTGCCGATAATCGCTACTTTAAAACCCTGCATCAAACCACGCCGCGCTTCACTTGCACGCAGTGTTTTTGAGAGGTTCTGATACAGCTTGTCAAGACGTTCCAATATCTGATTGAGCAGATCTTCCGGCAGGTCCTCTTCGGCATAATCGATCGTAACTTCCGAATAAGCCAGAATTTCCAACAGTTCGTTACGGACATCTTCAACATAAATTTTAAGTGAGCCTTTCATCTGTTTGGCCAGAATCTTTGCGGCATCTTCGCTTTTAGCCTCAATCAATTGGGCAATTGCTTCAGCCTCAGTCAAGTCTATACGCCCATTGAAAAAAGCACGTTTGCTGAATTCACCCGGTTCTGCCAGTCTCGCACCAACATTTAGTACTGCTTTTAAAACCTCTTCAGCAACGATTTGACCGCCATGGCATTGAAACTCAACAATATCTTCCGCCGTAAAGCTGTGAGGTCCCTTAAAATAGAGGACAATCGCTTCATCAATTAACTCATCAGATGAATCATAC
>DAOWOG010000118.1 GCA_030642185.1 Helicobacteraceae bacterium
CCTGCCGAGACCGCAAATGCCGTCATTAAAACCGGACGGGTACGAATTCGGATACTCTCGAACATCGCCTCTTTTTTGTGCATACCCTGCTTCATTTTTTCCAACGCAAAGTGGATCAGTAATATAGCATTATTGACAATATAGCATTATTGACAATAATTCCCGAAAGCAGGATAAAACCCATCATTGCCGGCATGGAGGTATGATACCCTGCTGCAAGCAGTGTCCAGGATGCACCAATAATCGTGAGTGGAATTGAAAGAAGGATCATCACTGAAATCTTAACCGAGTTGAAAAGTGTAATTAACGATAGTAAGATGAAAATCAATGCAAATGCGATGGCTCCTATCATCCGTGAAGCAGCACTTTTGAACTGCTTGATATCTCCAGTCTGCTCCATCGTAACAGAATCCGGCAACCTAATGTCTTTGGCTGCCTCTTCAAAATTTGCCATAATGTGTGAAATGGCTGCTTTTTCACGAAAACCGTAAACATTAAGCGTATAGTTCAACCCTTCACGCGTAATGAGACTGGGCTCTGTGAGTGTTGTGATTTTGGCCACAGCATTAAGCGGGATAACACCTTTTGGACTTTGTAACAGTATGGATTCCAGCTGATCCGTACTTTCACGCTTGTCTGAGGGCACCCAGAGACGTATGTTAAAACTGCTGCTGTTTTGCAAACTGAAGGTACCGACTTGTGCACCACGCAGATAAGCCTGCAGCTGCGCAGCAATGTCCGCACGGCTGAGTTGATAGAAGCCGGCACGCTGCTCATCCACTTCAAGATTAAAGACACCCTTATCACTCTCCCAGGTTTTTGAGACAGAGACAACACCTTGCGTTTTATGCATTGCCGTTTCGATCATGGCTCCGGCACGTTCTAAATCTTCAAAACTATCACTGGAGAGCGTGACATCAATATTGGCACGAAGACTTGCCAGTGCTGTTGCACCATAATCGACGACATCGATACTTTTAACGTTTGTGATGAAGGAGAGCTTCTCGCGCAGTTTGTGTTCAATATCCCAGACACTCTCTTCACGCTGGAACCTGTCGACATAGGTTGCCGTGATCGCAATATGATCGATCCCGCTGCCGCTGCCGATACTCAACACACCCGGCTCACTCCCGATGGCAGAAGAGAGATGCAGTAACTCGCCCTCGTGAGCGATGATCGCATCGGCCTCTTTGAGAATACGCTCACTCACTTCAAGAGGAAGATTAGGATCAACAGTAATGGCGATTTTGACGGCACCGGTATCCATTGGCGGCATCAACTCCTGACCGACCAGCGGCATCACAAGTTTAACACTGCTGATAAAAAGAAACGCAAGCGCTGCAAAATAGATGAAAGCTACTGTTTTATACTCCAGTGCAGCACTCAGTGCTGATTTGAAAAAGTTGGCAATAAAGCCGTTGACACCGCCGGTGATCCGATGAAAACCACGCTCAAAACGCAAGATCAAAGGGTTCTGAATGGCGAGAATTTTGAGTGATAGCAGCGGTACTGCCGTAATGGAGATAATGTACGAAGCTGCCAGGGCCAAAAGCAGTGTCCCAACAAGCGGTTGAAAGACTGTTTGCGGATAACCGCCGACAAAAAGCATCGGTGAAAGGGCGATCATCGTAGTAATCGTTCCGGAAAGATCAGCGAACATAATCTCTTTGGTTCCGGCAAAAACAGCTTTGTGTATCTCATCATGCAGCTCTTTATAGTGCCTCTCAATATTCTCCATAACGACAACCGTATCATCGAGGAGGAGTCCCAGTGCCAATATAATGGCGGTGAGGGTGACGACATTGAACTCAATCCCCACAATCCACATCAACGCGATCGTTGACGCATAAACGATAGGAATCGTAATGAGTACGACGAGCACCTGACGAAAACTTGCCAAAAAGAAGAAGACAACCAGCGTTGACATGATAATCGCATCTCTAAGCGATTCAAACATATTTTCGGTACTTTGAATAATGGTCTCTTTTTGTGTGTCGGTAATCTCAAAAGTGATATTGGGATAAGCGGCTTGAAGTTCTTCCAACGCGGCTTCAACATGTTCGATACTTCTGATCACATCGGCATCAATGCCGCGCTGTACCGCAATCGCAATAGCCGCTTTTTGATTTCCGTAATAAAGCGCACTGTTTTCGTAATGGCTGAAGGAGATCTCGGCAAGATCGCCCAGGATAATATTTGGTGTAATATGCAGGGCCTGAAGTGCCGCAATACTCTCACGTTCTCCCTTGGATTTAAGCAGGTACCGACTGCTGTCAGAGGTAATAAAACCTATAGCGAAATCGCTGTTGTTTTTTTTGATACTCTCTATCAATGACGCTATAGTGAGTTTATGGGCATCAAGTTTTTGTTTATCCACAATAATCTGAATCTCTTTTTCATATCCGCCAAAGATATCAACATTGGCGATGCCTTCAAGTTTGATCAATTTATGGCGGATCTCATTTTGTGCCAGTTGACGGATATCACTCAGTGCCATCTGATCAGAACTGAGTGCGATGGTCAAAATCGGTGCAGTCGCAGAGGAGATCTTATGAATCTGAGGCTCTTTAATGGACTCTGGCAATCTGGATCGAAGTTTGTCAATGCTGTTTTTGACATCACTGGAGGCATCTTCAAGGTCTTTACTGTAGTCAAACTCTGCCTGAATCACACTCACTTCATCGATGGTCGAGGAGAAGACACGACGAATCTTCTCCAAAGTATAAAGCTCTTCTTCGATAGGTACGTTGACATTGGAGGCAAGACTTTTAGCCGAAGCACCCGGATTAACGACCACAACGGCGATGGTAGGATAGTTGGAATCCGGAAAAAGTTTACGATCGATCTTTTGATACCCCACCAGACCCAAAAAGATAAAAAGTATCAAAAACGAATAGATAAAGTAGGGTCGCTTGAGCATGCGCTCGACAAAAGTTGTTGTTTTCATCTCAGCGGCTCACTTTAACCTTGCCCAGGCTCGGAAGCAGACTCAGTTTAGCCTCGGAAGCACTGGCAACCGGTGAGGATGGGCAAGGGGTAATGAGTGCTTCTTGATGATCCTGCAGTGTAATATTAACTTCTAAAGGCAAAAAGTGTTCATCCTGGTAAAGCATAACCGATAGGGCACTGTTTTGATGTAACAGCGCACTTAACGGTACGGCACAACCACTCTTCTCATTTGTAACGACTTCAATATTCACTAAGCTGTGATTAACGACATTCATAGGTGCATCAAGGCTTACTTCGGCAACGAGCAGACCATTTTCACTGTGATCATAAAGCTTGGAGACAACTCCAACTTTTCTGTTTTGATAAAGAACCGATTCACCTGCCCTGATAGACTTTGATGTCGGCATGTAGCTAAAAATCATCTGCTGCGCTTCAGAGTGAAGTTTTAAAATCGCCTTTCCCGGTAATGCAAGATCACCTGCATGCAACAACAATGCACTGACCATTCCGTCAAACGGAGCTTTGATATTGAGATAGTCAAGCTGAATTTTGATCTGTTTGATCTTTTGTGCTGTTGTTTCCAATGCAGCTGTTTTATTTTGATAGAGCACAACAGAGGCATCATATTTTTCACGGCTCAGTCCACCGGCTTTATAAAGCTTTTCATTACGATCCAGCAGTGATCTGGCATAGTCAAGATCAGCAAGCTGCGCTTTTTTTTGTGCCTCTGCAGCACTGAGATTCGATTGTAACTCCCCATCATCGATCTGAATAAGAAGATCCCCTTTTTTAACAACAGAATTTTCACTTACACGAAGTCTGGTAATGAGACCGCTTAGTTTTGAAGCGACATTGACACCCTGTACAGGTTTGATCTCTGCCAAAAAGGAGCGTCGCTCCTGCAAACTTTTCGTTTCGGCATTGACCGTTTTAATAGCATAATGCCTCTCTATCGGAGTCGTTTGGTTTTGTCTGCTTTCCTGGCGTGTCTTAAAAAGTTTGACAGCACCGAAAACGATGGCTGCAATGACGATTAACAGTAGAATTTTTTTCACTTTTTGTCTCCTTGTTCGAGCAGGTAATCGAGATAGAAATGGGCAATCCGATGTTGGTAACCAACCATGATGAGTTGACTTTTTGCCAGCTGGGATTGCGCTTTGGCAACGAGCAGATCATTGATATCAGCCGCACCGTTATCAAAACGGATCTGTTCGATCTTTTCACTCTCAGACGTTAAGGCAGATTGTGCCATGACACTTTTATGACTCTGTATGGCACTCTCTATTTTGCTTTTCGCTTCGACAAGCATTCTTTTAAATTCGAGTTTGGTTTTGGAATCTTCAAGCTTGCTGCTCAGTGCCTGGATCTTTGCTTTTTGAGAAGCTGCACTGCGTCCGCCGAAATCATAAATATTCCAGTGCAGATTCACACCGGCCTGCCATACTTCCTGATTGGTCCAGTCACCGCTGTATTTGTTACTATCATCATTGGGGCCGAAGTTTTGGCCGTAATAACCGCTAAGACCGACCTGCGGATAGTACGAAGCATCACTTTTTTCGATGTTTTTGCTACTTTGGCGTATCTGCATTGATTTGAGTTTAAAACGCTCCAGATCCTTATTATGTGCATTATCCTCTGTAAACAGTTGTATTTCGATATCAATAGGATCAAGTGTATCTATGGTCTCAACATTCATGACTGCCACGAGAGAAGCACGTAATATCGTGATATTGGAGCGGAATTGGGATCGTTGATTGCGTGCCATTTCAAGGGCGGCTGCAGATTTTAGTTTTTCAAGTTTTGATTTTTTACCCAGTTCAACCTCAGTCTCAATCGAAGCATGAAGGCTCTCAAGTGCTTTGATATAACGGTTTTGGGCATCTTGTTGTGCTTCAAACGAAAGGATGTTGGCATAGAGGGTTTTGACATTGTAGATCAGCTGTTCACGACCGAGTTTCAGCTGTGCCGATGCCATCTCTTTCTGCAAAGAGGCGATCTCTACCGTACGTTTCTGGGCAAAACCGGTAAAAAGTGCCACATCATAAGCAACACCGGCAGTGAAAAGGTCTTCGGTCGTCGCGACGGCAGCAGGATCGCTAAAAATGGAAGCCGGTGTCAACGGTACCAGTGTGCGCGGCAGATTATAATGCATATACGACGCGACAGCGGTCAACTTTCCATAGTTTTTCGCATCATGTTCCTGGAGGTTAAGATCACCAAGCTTATAGTTCAGTTCCTGTTTTTTAATGTCAGGGTTGTTGTTCAAGGCGGTAGCAACACTCTCTTCTATGCTCAGTCCAAATAACATGGGCGTCGAGAGCAGGATGACCTGTAGGGCTTTAAGCAAGGGAGCTCCTCAAAATAATATGGGCACCTCTAAAGACCCTGGATACCCTCAGAGGGTGTTCAGGGTCTTTAGAGGTGCCCATAGATAATTGTAGACTTTTTTTGTTAGCGCAATGTTAATGTAAAGAC
>DAOWOG010000241.1 GCA_030642185.1 Helicobacteraceae bacterium
ATTGATGTTGCTGATGGAACAGAGAAATATTTTTTTAGACATCGCTACTCTCTTTCAAAACTGAAATGACGCTCATGAAACTGCGTATCATTAAGGGGCCGTGTATAATGGGTGACATTGAAGCTTTCCGGAGTGACGTCCAGCATCGCACATTCGGAGATGGGCTTATTGCGGGCACATACTTCGCCGGGATTAAGAAACAGCGTATTGTTTTTAAAATCGCATTCAAAGGTATGGGTATGACCGAAAAGAACGATTTCAGCATCGGGACTCATATAAAAGGGGAGATGCATCAGTTTGAATTTTGTATGGCTAAGTTTGAAGTAGTGCGGTTCCTGGACCAGATTGTAGCGATTATGCAGTTGGGCAAGATGGGCATCATTGTTGCCGTAAACAGCTATATAGCGGCAAGGGGCTTTTTTTAACTGCTCAAGAACTTCGTCCTTGACAATGTCTCCGGCATGGATCAGAAATTCTGCACCCTCAGCGACCAGGTGATCAATCACCTGTTGGGAATACGCTGTTTTGGTATGGGTATCGGAGAGGATGCCGATTTTCAAATTATGCTTCTTCCACCGGAGTGCGGTGTTTGCATTTTGTACATTCATAGACCTCTTTGCCGCGATAGGTTCGTTTGGCCAGTATACCGTCACAGCCTTCCTGATCACACCGTTTGTCAAGCGGTTCGAATTTGGAGATAAATTTACACTTCGGATAGTTCTCGCATCCCCAGAATGCGCCACGTTTGGATTGTCTGTACAGAAGTTTTCCGCCACAATCGGGGCACGGTACAGATGCTGTTTTTACCTCTCCGTATGGTTTGGTATTTTTACATTCCGGATAGGCGCTGCACGCTAAAAACTTGCCGTTTCTGCCATTTTTAATGACCATCGGACTGCCGCATTTGTCACAGATTTCATCCGTTTCTTCTACTTTTGGCACTTCTCTTTTTTCACCATCTTCATCCTCGTCACTCTCAACCTGTTCAGTGTATTTACATTTCGGAAAGCCGCTGCATGCGATGAAATTGCCGTAGCGTCCGCTTCGCAGCAGAAGCTCGGAACCGCACTTTGGACAGTTTCTTCCCAGAGGTTTTGCCAGCTTCAGGCTCACGATATTCTCTTTGCCTGCTTCTATTTTTTTCATAAAGGAGATATAAAATTCACTTAGAACATGCTGCCATTCATGCCCTTCTTCGGCAATTTTATCCAGGATCTCTTCCATATTTGCCGTAAATTGGGCATCCACAATATCTGCAAAATGTTTTTCCAGCAGTTCGATCACGGTAAATGCGACTTTAGTCGGAATGATCTGGCGTTTTTCAATATCGATATAGTGACGTGCCTGCAGGGTTGAAATAGTCGGGGCATAGGTGGACGGACGACCGATACCCTCCGCTTCGAGCTGCTTGATCAGGCTTGCTTCCGAAAAACGCGGCGGTGGCTCGGTAAAGTGCTGGGTCGGTTTAATGGAGTTGATGTTCATGCTCTGATCTTGTTTGAGCGTTGGAAGCAGTTTGTCTTTATCTTCCGTTCCCAAAACTTTGTAGAAACCGTCAAACATCAATCTTCTACCGTTTGCCTTGTACTCAGCACTTTCACTTTTGAAAATGATCGCTTGCTGTTCAAACAGTGCATCCGTCATTTGACAGGCAAGAAAACGGGTATAGATCAGACGATAGAGTCTCAATTCATCCGGTTTGAGATACTGGGCCGCTATTTCAGGTGTAAAATCCAGCATTGTCGGGCGAATCGCCTCGTGCGCTTCCTGGGCACCTTTAGCCTTTTTAATGTAGCTTTTAGCAGATTTTGGAAGATATTTTTCGCCATAGGTATTTAAAATCGTCTCACGTGCCGCTTCCAGGGCTTCTTTGGCCATGTTGAGTGAATCGGTACGCATATAAGTGATGACTCCCGACGTGCCATTTGGAGTCTTTACCCCTTCGTACAAGCTTTGTGCGACCATCATCGTCTTTTTCGGTGACATGCCGAGTTTGCTCGATGCAGTCTGTTGGAGTGTGGAGGTCATAAATGGCGGTGGTGTCGATGTTTTACGCTGTTTGGTCTCAATTGATGCGACATTAAAAGATTCACCTTTGATCGTATCGACAATTTCCTGTGCCTGCTCAGCATTTTTAATGGTAAGCTTGGAGATTTTCTCTGTGCGGTACTTCACCAGCGCAGCATCGATATTTGGATCGAAAACAGTATCGATACTCCAGTACTCTACCGGTTTAAAGGCATTGATCTCGCGCTCACGATCAACAATGATCTTCAGTGTCGATGACTGAACGCGCCCGCCGGAGAGTCCTTTTTGGATTTTAGAGGCCAGCAGGGGAGAGAGTTTGTACCCCACGATACGATCAAGAAGACGGCGTGTCTGCTGTGCATTGACCTGATCCATATTGATGGTACGCGGATTTTCAATGGCATGCTTGATCGCTGTTTTAGTGATCTCATGAAATACAATACGGGGCAGCTCTTCAGGCACTTTTTTGATGGCGTGAGCAATATGCCAGCCGATCGCTTCACCCTCGCGGTCCTCATCGGTCGCGATATAGATGGTATCGGCTTTTTTGGCAAGCTCTTTGATCTGTTTGACAGTAGGCGCATTTTCTTTGGCCACACTGTAAGTAGGGACAAGCTCTTTCGTCTCTTCATCGATCGTAATACCGAATCGGCTCTTGGGAAGATCCCGGATATGGCCTTTAGAGGCAATGACCTCATAGCCTTTTCCTAAAAAGTTTTTAATGGTTCTGGCTTTTGCAGGTGACTCAACGATAATCAGATTCAAGCAATTTCCTATAATCAATAATATAGTATAAAAAGTCTGCAAGTGTAGCAAAAAAAATATTAACGTTCAGATAGAGCGAAGAAAAATGAGGTGATTTAAAGGTTTGGTGCGGGGTCTTAAAAACTGCAGCCCCTATATCCATAGGTGTTAATAATCTCTAAAAATGTATCGGCTATGAATGAAACATCTTCCAGGCTGAGCTGATGATGGCAGGGAAGTGAGACCTCTGATTTATAAAAATCTTCAGCTACCGGCAGTCTGACACTGGAATCGCTGAAATATTTTGTTTTGTAGATCGGTTTGGTATGGACATCCACTTCGATCCCTTTGCGGGTCAGGGCATTAAATATATCTTCTTTGGGACAATGCAGCGCAGGTGAGAGCATAATGGGATAGAAATGAAGCGCTTTTGTCTTGTCCCGAGGTATAAGATCGATGAGTTTATTGTTTCTGAAGCGTTCATCATACAGATCGGCAATGTTTTGGCGTGCCTTGATGATTGTGTCGAGATTTTCCAGTTGATACAGTGCCGCTGCTGCACTAAGCGGTGAAAGGGCGGAATCATATCCTAATGATGTTACCTCAAAGTTCCAGACTGCTTTTTGGATACGCCCTCCATCTCGAAAGGCCCTGAGTGCTTTGGCCAGATCAGGATCATCACAGGCAACAAAACCGGTTTTTTCAGTGATATCGGGCATGACGCTTTGCAGGCTGTAGATAAGGATGTCTGCGTCAGGTGTTTTCGGTTTTAAAGTTTCAGTTGCATCTTCGATGATAATAAGATTATGCTG
>DAOWOG010000042.1 GCA_030642185.1 Helicobacteraceae bacterium
ATCCAGGCCAGCAGCGTTGTCAGAACGATCGAAAGGATAAACGCGCCTCTGTATTTTTTGAGTGTAAATAAAATTGCCAGTGCCAGACCGAAAAGCCCAAGCAGAACATGGCTGTCCTGGAAATTTCCGATAGTGACGAGCGTTGAGGGACTGTCCGTAATGATTTTCATCTGCTCCAATCCTATGAAGGCGATAAAAGCACCGATTCCCGCACTGACTGCACGCTTGATATCCATGGGAATCGTCTCTATCATCCAGCGTCGCAGCGGTGTCATGCTGATCAATACGTAAAGAATTCCGGAGACAAATACAATGCCCAGGGCACTTTGCCACGGGATGCCCATCCCTTTGACCAGTCCGAAACTGAAATAGGCATTGAGCCCCATGCCGACACTCATGGCAATCGGAGTGTTTGCCCAAAATCCATTTAGTATCGATGCGATGATGGTCATGACTGCCGTAGCCGTAATGAGGGCATCATAAGGCATACCCGAAGCACTCATTATGGCAGCATTTACCGGGACGATATAGAGCATGGCCATAAACGTTGTAAACCCTGCGGTTATTTCGGTTCTGACATCTGTTTTGTGTTCTCGAAGTTTAAAAAAGGCAATCATTCAGCTCTCCTGAAACATTCTGGCACAGATAATATAAAGAGTGCATTAGTGTTTTAGAAGAGCTCAAGAGACATTATCTGAAAACCAAGCATTATGAGATTTAAAATGATGGCGATAACAGGGATGAAGAGCGAATAAGTTCGTATGCCCGGCGGATGCGGGTCGCGCCGTTTGATGATCACCAGTGAGATGTTGACCATGGTAAAGACGATGAAAATCAGAAAGCTGGTGGACTGTGCCAGAGTCAACAGCGGAAAAGCAGCTGCCAGAATAAAGACGAGCACTCCTGAAACAAGCGTAGCGTTGATAGGTGTTTTTGTTTTTGGATTGACACTACCGAGGAAATCCGGCATCCATCCCTGTCTGCTCATCCCATAAAAGATCCGTGAGACCATGATGATCTGTATCAGAGCACCGTTGATGACAGCAAACATAGCGATGATACTTAAGATCGTCGCATTGGAATGGGTGGCTGTCGCATAGACCTTGGCCAGCGGTGCAGCTGATTGTGCCAGCTCATCAGCCGGAACGACCGAGATGGAGACGAGGGCAACGGCAACATAAAACAAGGTAGCGATGATGAGGGTGGCGATGATGGCTTTTGGCATGGTTTGGGTGGGATTTATGACCTCTTCGGCGATATTGACCATATCTTCAAAACCGATAAAAGCGTAAAAAGCCAAAAAAGCTCCCAGAATGATGGAGTTGAGGATAGAAATGTCCATCGGCGGGAGAAAAGTTTTGAGTGTTTCGCTGTCCAGGGAAACGTGCCCTATTCCCACATAGATAATCATACTCAGACCAAAGGTCTCTATGAGTGTCAGCAGCGCAGTAGTCGTAATAGATGCTGATATGCCCCATACGGCAATAGCACTCAGAAGGATTACCAGCAGCAGGATTGTTACGATCTCAGGCGTCTGAATAAATGTTGAGAGATAGCCGTGAAATCCATGCAAAATGGTTGCGGCTGAGAGCAGACCGGTGAGGGCGATGGCGAGTCCAATGAGCGTAGAGAGCAGGGGACTGTGAAATCCGGCGTTGATATAGACCGCTTCTCCGGCACTCAAAGGATATCTCGCACTCAGTTCGGCATAGGTTAAAGCGGTAAAAAGTACCACAACACTGGCGAGCAGAAAAGAGAGCGGTATATAAATCCCCGTTATCGCGGCCATTTTACCGATGAGTACATAAATACCTGCGCCAAATATATTTCCCAACCCAAAAAAGATGAGCATAGGCAAAGTGACATTACGTTTCAGTTGTGTTTTCTGTTTAGCAGCCATAAATTCTATTCAATTCAGGGCTCTTTTAAAAACCCTGAATATTATGCTTTAGTCCGGCGTATTGATGAGCCAGGTCGAAAAAACATCGAGGTAATCCCAAAAGGATTGAATGTATTCAGGATCTACTCCTTCTGCTTCAAGCGGCACAAGTAAAACTGCGTAAAACTCCAGCCATCGACGTCGTGATGCTTCATCGATACGAAAGGGAGCATGGCGTCCGACCATTTGCGGTTCACCGCGATGCTGGTTGAAATAGTCTGGTCCCCCGCAGATCTGGATCAAAAAATCGGCAGCGTGATCTTTTGCCTGCTGAAAGTCATCTTCATCATTGACCGGAAATAAAAAAGCGATATCGCTGTCACGGATTATTTCGTAATGATCATCAACCAGTTTTCTAAAACGTTCTTCACCGACCTGGTGATAAAAGCCGGGATGCGGTTTGGTGACCGGCGGACGGGTGCCCAGTTGACCGGGAGTAATTTCTAAAGTCATGATCTGCCTTCTTTTGAGTATAGGTGTACTGTATTTTACGATTTTCTTGGTAAATTCTTTTTGAAACGGTTATCTCGCTATAATCAGCCTGATATGAATTTGATAAAAATAGATGATCTCAATAGACCTTTCTTGGAAATATACCGTCAGTTAAGAGATAACGCTTTTACAGAAGATAACAGTTTTATCGCCGACAGTCCCAAGGTGGTCAATATGCTTTTGCAGACTTCCATTGAGGTAAGAAGTGTTCTGGCAACTCAAAAATATTATGATGAATTTAAGGATCTGATCGCGCAAAAAGAGATTCCGCATCTGTATGTTGCAGAGAAAAAGCTTATGGAGACAATAGTAGGACATCGGGTTCACCACAACGTCATGATGCACGGGATTCGTCCTGCAAATAGCGACCTAAGTGATCTTGGCGACCATATCATTATGCTCGATGAGATCACCTCCACGGAAAATATCGGCTCTATCGCAAGAAGTGCCGCAGCACTTGGCGTAGATTCCTATCTTTTGCCAAAACAGGGGCCGCATCCCTACAGCAGAAGGGCTCTGCGTGTCTCCATGGGGCATGTAAGTCAGCTTAAAACCCATCTCTACGATGATATATTTTTTACACTGAATGCTCTGAAAAAAGAGGGCTACAAGATATTTGCCGCTGAGGTGACACCGGACGCAACACCCTTGAATGAGATTAAGGTTCCAACAAAATGGCTACTGCTGATGGGGCATGAAGGCAAAGGACTTAGTAAAGAAATACTGGATGTGTGTGATGAAGCGGTACAGATTGAGATGGTACCCGGCATCAAAAGTTTCAATGTCGGTGTTGCAGCTTCAATTTTGATGTATCAGTTTAAAAATGGAGGCTTGAAATAAGCAATTTCGAAGATAGTAAAAAGTGTATTTTTAACATCTGAGCCGTAAGATTCACTTGTAAATAGATTATTTGAATATGCTATAATTATAGAGAAGAAGGATGTGTCATGCCAAATAAAGCAATAAAGTCTATCGGTTCTCAAGAAGGCAGGAGTCGTAAAAGAGTGGTAGCAGGTATTTTTAGAAATGAGGATACAGTATTTTCTAATACTCTAAAAAAATATCGGCATGATAAAAGCTTTTTTATCAGTATGGCTAAAAAGGCTGGTATTTATGACGCTGCTGGCAATCTAGAATCTTCATATAAAAGATAATAAGTTTTGTATTCGAAGAGTGGAAACTATATTTTAGGTTTTCATGGTTGTACACAAAAAGTTGCAGATATTTTATTAGGAAGTGATACACGAAGTTTTAAGATTAGTGAGAATACATATGATTGGCTAGGGCATGGGATGTACTTTTGGGAGAATGATCCTAAAAGGGCTATCTCATTTATCAGAGAACAACAAAGTCGTGTCTTTAAAGATAAAGATTCTTCTC
The DNA here is from genome assembly GCA_030642185.1 of Helicobacteraceae bacterium. Taxonomy (GTDB): domain Bacteria; phylum Campylobacterota; class Campylobacteria; order Campylobacterales; family Sulfurimonadaceae; genus 4484-230. Next base: position 3,812 of record DAOWOG010000042.1, read on the forward strand.
CGGAAAAAATTAATGAGTATAAAGATATCGCAGTTGTTGGCGCAGTAATAGATTTAGCTCATTGTCTTAACCTCACTGAAATTGCCTCTATTGACAAAGTTAAAGATACATATAAATGGTTTGTTGAAGTATCCAAAGAAAGTGGTATGGAATTACCAGTCAATAAAGATTCAAAAGATAGTCATGATTTACTATTCAGAAATTTAGATTGTGCTGTTATACAATTTTTACATACTGTTCAAGAAGAGACGAAACTTCAGCCTTATGATACTGTCAAAGGTATGTTCAAAGAGGGAGAACCTTTATACGATGGAGCAGGTTTTTTAGATAAAACACATATTCAGATTTGTGTTAGAAACCACGAATCTATTAAAGGTTATTTTAGACCTCTTATTAAGCACATTCCTATTTAGACTAAATTGTCTTGGTGCTATTTATACCCTTAGGGCTAAAACTTTAAATGTGAAAACTTCGATATAAAAGGAAACGAGGAAACGGTGCTAGGCGAATATTCGAAGATAGTAAAAAGTGTATTTTAACGTCTGAGCCGTAAGAAAAATAGTCTTCTAGGAGTACAATGAAAAAAGTTGCGTATCAAGGAGTCTATGGTGCGTATTCGCATTTAGCATGTGATCATATCTTTCCCGACTATGAAGCAGTGGCATGTAAATCATTTGATGACACGCTCTTTTTTGTGGAAGATGATAAGGCAGATATTGCATTGATTCCGATGGAAAATTCAACAGCAGGTAGAGTTGAAGAGATATATAGGCTTTTACCAAAAATGAAACTCTATATTATTGAAGAGCATTTTGAACCTGTAAACCACTGTCTACTTGCTCTGCCTGAGGTGGCATTAGAAGATATTAAAAGTGTCTCTTCTCATCCTCAAGCTTTAGCTCAGTGTAAAAATCATATTGAAAAATATAATTTAGATGCGATTGCAAAATTTGACACAGCAGGTTCGGCAGAAGAGTTATTGAGTCTGCAAGATAAAACACACGCAGCAATAGCGTCGAGTTTAGCGGCAAAAATTTATAATTTAAACATCCTAAAAGAGGGTTTTCAAGATTTAAAAAATAATACCACTCGATTTTTAGTGGTCTCTAAACAGCACTGCATACCTCATTTTGAGAGTAGTAATCGCTACATTACTTCAATTATCTTTGAAGTAGGCAATATTCCTGCCGCACTGTATAAGGTTCTTGGGGGTTTTGCCACAAATGGGGTGAATATTATTAAAATAGAGAGTTATGCTGATACAGGAACCCTTACCATTTCAAGATTCCATATTGATATTGATGGACATCCTGAACAAGAGAATGTTAAAAATGCTCTCAAAGAACTTGCCTACTTTGCCAATAGTGTAAAGATGTTGGGAACCTATATTCCTCATCCTATGCGAGGGTTACTATGAATACCTTAGTGACTCTATTAGCTTAAAAAACAAAACTCAAACAAGTGCATTTTAGCAATATTCTAACTTATCATTCCCGATTCAGAAGTAGCTCAGGAAACGGTGACCAATATTAATTTATACATTCCTCTTTAATATGCTCTATATATCGAATAAAGACATTAAAGTGGAGATTCACTCACAGGGGTGTAAGACAGCTTAAAAAACAAAACGCAAACAAGAGAATAATGCTTCCAAGAATTCAACCCACTAAAACGCTGACATTTTTTTGTACTTTCTGTACAACTGAAAGTGGTGCTTTGCAAATAAATTTGGCATCTCTTGCAACAAAATCAAGGTTTTTTATCTGATCTGAAAGTATGGTACCCCCAATAGGTAAGCCCTTTGGCAGTGTAACTTCAAAAGGGTATCCTTTTATCTTTGAAGTAATAGGCAGGCAGAGGCATAAAGAAGTTTTTTCATTATATATTTTGGGAGAGAGAACTAAAGAGGGTCTTTTGCCTCTCTGTTCATGTCCTTTTTGCGGATTAAAATCTAACCATATTAAGTCACCCCTTTCCGGGATATATTTACCACTCTTCATGGCCTATACTCTTTCCCGTATCTGCTTCTTTATGTAAGTTTTCTGCTGTAATACGTGATACAAGATATTCCAATTCTGTCTGTTTTTTTGGTACAATAACTAATACACCTTTTTCAATATTCATCTCTACAATACTGTCATTTTCTATCGATAAAGATTGGACAATGTCTTTCGGTATTCTAATGGCAAGAGAGTTTCCCCACTTCTTCACAGCTACATTCATAGATTTATCCTTCTAAATTTGTATATACATAATGATACTTTATTTCTTTTGTGATGTCAAGATGAGATAAAAAAGATATACAGTGATTAAGGGGTAGTGAAATTTATTTTTAAATTAAAAGGCATATATGCATTCCATATCAGGAGAGGAAGGAACGAGAAAATATTAATTTATACATTCCTCTTTAATATGCTCTATATATCGAATAAAGACATTAAAGTGGAGATTCACTCACAGGGGTGTAAGAGTGAAATGGTCACCACTAAAGATGTTGAACGAACAAGGAAAGACAAAGGCAGCAAACAAGCATCTGTCGTCTTTAGCCCAAAAGCGAAGAGTGTCAAATTAGACAAGTCTTGGTTTTCAGGAGACCTGCTATGGTCATATGGTGACGGAAAACGCATAGGTATAGATCATCTCATTGTCATCTATATGCTTAAGCCTTACCAGCGTAATACAGACAAGCTTGTTACGTTATTTGGAAAGGAAAGGGTGGCACGTTGCATCCAAAACAACCTGAAGGATACTCGAACTAAAAATGCCGCACTACTGCAGCTTAAATATGCCTGTCACAATACAACGACTAATCGTGCTTCCATAGGTAAGCACAGGGTTTTTAATTCTGATAAGATGATTGAAGTGATGCGCAAAGGCTCACAAAAGCAAATCGATCATATCTATAACCGAATTGGAGCAAAGAGAATGGTCGAGATTGCCAAGCTGGCAGATACCAAGTTTGTAAGCAAAACTATTATACAAAAAGTTAAATATGCGGAAGAAAAGAGCGCATGACTGAGAATATAAAAGAGCTTTTGCTAAAAATACAAGAGCACAAGCTGTTTTTTGACTATGACTTTAGGCTGATCGGCGGCACTGCTCTCTCATACCACTTGAATCATAGACTTTCTGAAGATCTTGATTTTTGTTTTAAGGGCAAATTTTACACCCCAGGGGTAATATATCCACTTTATGACATAATGCATTAAAGCTGTCACGAGGAATAAAAATGCCAACACGCCCACGCATAGATCTTGCCGGTTATCATCACATTATCAACCGGGGAGTAAACCGAGGCATAGTTTTTAATAACTCAACCGATAAAGAGATGTTTTTACAGATCATCAATAAAGCAGCTACCATCCATAAAGTCACTTTGCATGACTATTGTCTGATGAATAACCATTACCATATGCTCATTGAGACAGAAAAAGAGAATCTATCAACGTTTATGCGTATTGTAAGTGCCAACTATTCACAGTATTTCAACAAACGATATAAAAGAAGCGGGCATCTCTGGCAAGATCGCTACCAATCAAAATATATCACTTCCGATGAATATCTTTATACACTTATCCGTTATATTGAATACAATCCTCTTGAAGCCACTTTGGCAAAAAAAGTCGGTGATTACCCATACACCTTGTCATCATTGATCTTCAACGCAAAAGATCACTATCCATGCTCAAACGAATCTTTGCTCATCAAATCTTTTGATCTTAAATCACTAGGTGAATTTCTGGAAAAACCTATGAGTAAAGAGGAACTTGACTATTTAAAACAGAAACAGAAACAAAAAATTAAAAAGACCGAAGATGGTATTAAGATCAGTCAATTTAAAGAGCTTGAAGAGCATCTCGCAAATGTTCAAAACAGGGAAGATAGAAACTTGGCTATAATAAATGCGTATTTGGATGGATATACAC
>DAOWOG010000077.1 GCA_030642185.1 Helicobacteraceae bacterium
AAATTCATACCTGCCATTATACATATTTACCACTTGGAGTGCAGATGAATTATCTGATTAGCCATGAAAACTCAGTTCTAATTCCCGACTGTTTCACTCAACTTATATGGGGTTTTAATAGAGTCGTACTATGATAAGGTAGATTAATATAAGGTCAAGGTCATGAATATAGCAGACAACATCACTCAGCTCATTGGAAACACCCCTTTAGTCAGACTCAATGCCCCCTCATCACAGAGCGGTGCGACCATACTCGGAAAATGCGAGTTTATGAATCCCACCAGTTCCGTAAAAGACCGTATCGGCTCCAATATGATCAAAACGGCTATGGATGACGGTCGGATCAATGAGACAACAACCATCATTGAACCGACCAGCGGAAACACCGGCATCGCCCTGGCTTCGATTTGCGCTGCACTTAAACTCAAGCTTATCCTCACGATGCCTGAGTCCATGAGTGTTGAACGCAGGAACCTGCTTAAAGCACTTGGTGCAGAACTCGTACTGACGCCGGCAGCGGCAGGGATGAAAGGATCTATAGACAAAGCGGAAGAGCTTCAAAGCGGCATTGAAAACAGCATCATTCTGCAACAGTTTCAAAATCCGGCAAATCCTGCCATTCACCGCCAGACTACAGCACAGGAGATCCTGCGCGATACCGATAAAAAAGTCGATATTTTCGTCGCTGCCGTCGGTACCGGAGGTACATTGACAGGAACAGGCAGTGTACTCAAAGAGGAGATCCCCGGTATTCAAATCTGTGCCGTAGAGCCGAAAGACTCTGCAATTCTCTCCGGAGAAGCACCCGGTCCGCATAAAATCCAGGGCATCGGAGCCGGTTTTATTCCCGATGTACTCAACACTGAAATATATGGCGAAGTGATCCGTGTCTCCAATGAAGATGCGATGAATACATCCAAAATGCTGGCCCGTGAAGAGGGTCTGCTCGTCGGTATCTCTGCCGGGGCCAATGTTTTTGCTGCAATGCAGGTAGCTTCCAGAGAAGAGAACCAAGGCAAAACCATCGTCACTATTCTTTGCGATACGGGCGAACGTTATCTTAGTACACCGCTTTTCAGTGAAGCGTAAAAAGTAATAGCTGACAGGTAAAAAGTGGGAAAAGAAAATAGAGATTTTGCGTTTATTGAGACGATCAAAGCGGTTGACGGAAAACTGTTTCATATGAAGTATCATCAGCAGCGTTTTGATCAGACACTTCGTGCATTTAACACTCATACAGCCATCTCTCTCTCAGAATTTCTTGACCCTCCTTCCAGGGGAATAATACGGTGTCGTGTACACTATGATCAAAGCGGTATTTTGGATGTCAGTTACCATTCTTACACCCCCCGCACTTTTAAAATGCTTCAAGCTGTTGTCGATAACAGGATTGAGTACCGCTACAAGGGCGCAGATCGCACACGGCTCAATGCACTTTTTGATCTGCGCGGCGAAGCCGATGATATCGTTATCATTAAAAATGGTCTCATTACAGATACCAGCATTGCCAATATTGCACTATATGACGGTCAACAATGGGTTACCCCTGCATCACCGCTGCTTTATGGAACAACACGACAACGTCTTCTCGATACCGGAATGATTGTAGAAAAAGAGATCATGCTTAAAGACCTTGAAAATTATTCCAAGGTTGCGATCATGAATGCCATGCTCGGTTTCACTCGCGTAGATAATGGTATAATCACATAACAAACCAATTGGAGAATTTCAGACATCATGCTTTTTGACATCGTAAAAAAAGAATCTTTTATGGAGCTAATGCGCAAACACATTCAGGAGCTGCTTATCTATTTTTTTGAGCAGGAACAGAACTTCGGTATTCTCTGCAAGATTGAACATCTCACTTTTGATCCTGTATTGCCTGAGCATATCAGCAGTGAATTTCGTCCGATGACCCTGTTTTTTTTGGCAGGCTATACATTTGAAAGTGCCCGCATCTATGATGACACACTTGTTTTTGAAGCAGGATTCGGAAATGAAAATATCGGAAGTCTTGTCTCGGTCCCGCTTCTAAGCATTATGCAGATCATTGTAGACGAGACCCCTGTTTTTGTCAATCTTGCAACCATACAGGAGAAAGTAAGCAATCACGAACCGGAAGCTTCACACGGCGTATCAGACTCAATGGCCGCGTTTTTATCCAACCCTGAAAATAAAAAGTTTATCAAAAAGAAATAAGATATCTCTAAGAGCTAAGAAATTTAGTGATTGTAAAAGTGCGGTTCATCTGCACGTGAGCTCTCTGCTGAAGAGAACTTAGCGTTAGCGTAGTCAAACGGACTTGTTCGTTTGGCGTTTTAAGTTAATAATTTTTATACTTTCAGTGAGAGCAGGTAATTGACGACGTTGTCAATAAAGGCGTCATGCTTACGGTCTTTGGAGTAGGCAATGTAAAATTTACGATGCACTCTGAAGTTTCGCATACGGGCTTCAAAAAGCTCACCGGTATTGAGCTCATGTTCAATAACATGACGGGAGATAACAGAAACTATCGGACGTGCTGCATCTTTGGGTGAACGCAAAATCGTCTCTTTAATCGCTGTCGGACTCTGAACGACACCGAGTACATTAAAACTTTCACAATCAACGCCGATCTCTTCAAAAACCTCTGAAGCCAGTTTGCGTGTGTGTGAACCTTCCTCACGGCATATCCAGTCGAAGGTATAAAAGTCATCATGTTTGAGATTCTTCGGAAGCGGCTGATTTGAAACAACAACCAACTCATCATCCATCCATTCACGGTAAATGATTCCATCACGAAATACCGGTGACTCGATCAGGGCAAGATCGATTTTTTTATCTTCGAGCATATCCATAATCTCGGCTGAAAGAGCAACCTGCATATACACTTCATTGTTGATCTTATCTTTGATTGTACTCAGATATGACGGAATGACATAGTTGCCGATCGCATATGATGCACCCATCACAAATGTGAACTCTTTATTGATGATTTTCAGCAGATCTTTTTCACTTGAAGAAATCGCTTTTTCAAGTTTCGTCGCGATACGGTACAGGTCTTCACCTTCTTTGGTCAGTTTGATCCCGTTCTTTTTTCGTTCAACGACTTTCGTATCAAGGTACTCTTCGATAAATTTGATCTGCTGCGTTACAGCCGGCTGTGATATACCGAGTTTTGCCGAGGCCTTGGAGAAACTTTTCTCTTTAATCACCGTTAAAAAGGTGTGCAGTTTGGCAAAATCTTTTAACATAATAATTCCTATAAGTTCGTATAATATCAAAATTATAACCTATAATTATAATAATTGCAATAGTTTTATAATAAAAATTTACTTTTATCATTACTCTGCCTGAAATTGAATATCTTCAAAAGTTATAGGAGTCTTTCAGAGGGCATGATTTGAATTGAAGAAAAATATTGTTTCCAAGCATTTTTTGATATAATTAATACATATTAGTAAAAAGAGATATGATAATTATCATGGATAAAATTTTTAAAGACCTGAATGAAGCACAGGTGAATGCGGTAAAGATAACAGAAGGGCCGCTTCTTATTCTGGCGGGAGCCGGCAGCGGAAAGACCAAAACCGTTACTTCGCGTCTGGCCTATCTTCTTGACGTTGTCGGTATTGCTCCAGCCAACACACTGACGCTTACCTTTACCAATAAAGCAGCTAAAGAGATGCGTGAACGTGCACTTGCAATGATTGAGCCGACTTCCTATCCGCCGCTTCTATGTACATTTCACAAATTTGGTCTTCTCTTTTTAAAATTTCACATTCATCGTCTTGGACGTGAAAGCAATTTTGTCGTTATTGATACCGAAGATAAAAAACGTATCATCAAGAAGATCAATTCGGATCTGCCGACACCCCTGATTGCCAGCGAAATATCCCGTTACAAGAATTCTCTGATCTCCCCGAACGAAGCCTATATTCAGGCAGAACTCAAAAACTATAAACAGATCGCCAAAATTTATGAAGAGTACGAAGCTTATCTGCTCGAGAACAATCTCGTTGATTTTGATGACCTGCTTGCACTGACCTATCGCCTGCTTGATGAGAACGAAGAGTTGGCCAAACAGACCAGCGATAAATACCAGTACATTATGATCGATGAGTACCAGGACACCAACGAATTGCAGCTCAAACTGCTTCAAAAACTCTGCACAAATCACAACAATCTCTGTGTTGTCGGTGATGATGATCAAAGTATTTATGGCTGGCGCGGGGCGCATGTGCGTAATATTTTGGAATTCGATCAGGATTTTGAAAATGCCAGCATCATCAAACTTGAGTATAACTACCGTTCTACCGAACCCATTCTCAAAGTTGCCAATGCACTTATTGAACATAACCGCGGACGTCTGGGGAAAAAACTGATTCCCACACGGGGTACAGGAGAGGAGATACTCACCCTCAGCTCAAACGATGAAAATGAAGAGTCGCGAAAAATCGCACAAAAAATAAACGAACTGATCAACAAGGGTGTATCCCCAAATGAGATCGCTGTCCTTTACCGTATCAATGCCTTGAGCCGCTCACTCGAAGAGGGGCTTAATCGCTCAGGTATCGCATATAAACTGGTCGGCGGTCTGCGTTTCTATGATCGTGCGGAAGTCAAAGATCTGATCAGCTATCTTCGTGTTATCACAAACCATCATGACAACTTTTCAATGAAACGCATCATCAATAAACCCAAACGCGGTCTGGGTAAAGCGAGCATTGAAAAGATCGAATTGGCAGCGATGGCACAGGACATCTCCATGTTTGACTTTATCGTCAAATCCTCACTCGCTGAACTCGAACTGCTTGTACGCAAAAAAAATGCACAGACACTGAAAACCTTCATCAAGGATATTCAGGAGACGCGTGAAACTGCAGAATATGCCACTTACGGTTTTATTGATGTACTGGAAGAGCGATTCAAACTCAAAAATATCTACATCAATATGCCCGACGGCAGTGAACGGATTCAGAATATTGATGAATTTTACGGTCTTTTTCGTGACTTTATCAAACAGTCTCCCGAGGCGACACTGGATGAGTTTTTAAATGAACTTACTCTCCAGAGCGAGCAGGATCAAATCGAAGGCGAAAGCATTTACATTATGAGCATACACGCCTCGAAAGGACTGGAATTCAATCATCTTTTTATCATCGGGCTTGAAGAAGGTTTTCTGCCGCTTGTCGGCGATGGAAGTGATCTGGAAGAGGAGCGTCGTCTCGGCTATGTCTCTTTTACACGAGCCAAAGACACCCTGACCCTTTCACACGCTGCAAGCCGTTTTTACAAAGGCCGCCGCACCGATCTGCAAAAAAGTCGATTTTTCAACGAAGCCGGTCTTTCCGAAGGTTCTTTACGACTGGAAAAAAACACTGCCTTTAAAAAAGGTGATCTCGTACGTCACAAAATCTTTGGTGCCGGACGTATTGTCGGCGTCAGCAAAGCCGGACGGGAGTTTAAACTCTCCATCAACTTTGGCGGCAATAAACGCGATATCCTGGCTTCATTCGTAGAAAAGCTTTAAACGCCTAAACTGAAATCCAGCCCTCTCTTCTATGGTGAAGACGTCGCATGCGAACACGGCGGTCCGGCATACTTCCCCTTCTGTCTATACCATTGTATTGCATGTCGTCTTTAAGTCTTCGGTCTTTTTCATCCTCACGGCGATCCATCATAGACCGCCGTTCATCACCTCTTCTCTCCTTCATCACACCATCCTTATGAAAAATAATCCTTATAATAAGACTATTTTATACCTTCAAAAATTAAACCGTCATTATAAGGGCTGTTTTAACATGTTATTCTTCTAAAATAACCCAAAAATATCACATTGACACCTTGTATATAATCATGTACAATACAACAACTAACCAAAGAACACCTCTCACGTGGTGAAACCTTCCAGAATGTGGAGCCTATGGGGATTAAACCTGACACTTCGACTCAACAACTCAATCGGCTTTTTGTTGCTTATAAACCCGGCGGACTCAGTTCCAACCGGTTTCTAAGCCGCTTAAAGCGAAAATACTATGTTAAAAAAGCGGGGTATTCAGGTACACTCGATCCTTTTGCCAGAGGTGTTTTGATTATCGCTTTTGGAAAATATACCTCACTGTTTCGTTTTCTAAACAAAACACCAAAAACCTATCGTGCGACACTTTGGCTGGGAGCGCATTCCGATACACTTGACATCGAAGCCGTTACGAAAATCGATACCCTTGAGCCTGTCGGGTATGCAAAACTTGAAGAGAGTGTAAATGCACTCAAGGGAGAACTCAGTTATTATCCGCCCATTTTCAGCGCCAAAAAAATCAATGGCCGGCGTGCTTATGATCTTGCCCGCGAAGGAAAAGAGGTCATTTTAAACACGATACATTCA
>DAOWOG010000044.1 GCA_030642185.1 Helicobacteraceae bacterium
GTTGATACAACACATACCTTTACCTACACTGGCAGTGAAACCCAGATCATGGTCGTTGCAAAAGATATCAATAATGTCAGTGGATTTAAGACAGGACTCAGCGACATTGATGAAGCATGGTACAAACAAACCGGTTGGATTTTACAAAGTGCACCGCAACGTAGTACTGTAACTGATGACTGGGATTTCAACACACTTGGCCAAGAATCCATTGGTCAATATCTCAAAAACAATGCTTTCCTCATAGGCTGGGAAACCAGTATTATGGAGCATAGCCTTAAGACAGCTATGCCATTCCAATCATTTAAAGAAGAGCCATTTGCCTCTTATCTTGAACTTCTGGAGCAAGAGGTTATGCTCCATTTTAAAGATACTGATATGAATCATCCTCCTGAAAGAAGCATACAAAATCCAAACGAAATAGCAGACAACGCTGGTGCTGTTTATTTTCATACGTATGATTACATAGTCGGAATAGTAAACGATAGCAATCCAAACACTTATGTGCAAACTCAAAATCTTGCCCTGTCAAGTGCCTATGTCCTGGATGGAAAAAGTATTACGATAAAACATTACTATTATTGGTTTATGGGCGCCTATATGTCACTTGAAGTAAACAGACTCTCAGGTACGATAGAACTGACCGATATCTCTGATAAAATCGAAGGGACCATCACAGGAATGCGAATCGGTCCCGATCCTAAAGATGCCATCTATGAGGGAAGCGTTACAGATAACACCTTTAAATTAAATGATCTTGTCCCATTTGGAGCCTACCTATTAACCTATACTGATGAGTGTTCCTGTCAAAAAGTTTTAGATGAGGCCTATGTTTTTGAAGATGAAACACCATTGCATTATGCACTCACTGTAGATAAAGCAAGGGTGACTCTTGCACTTCTTGATAAAGAGGGAGAACCTATTTCAGGTAAAAATATTCTGATTATGGCTACCCCATGCGTCAATGCAGATATTGAAGAGACGAGCTTTGATGCTATTACAGATGCAGATGGAAAAGTGATCTTTGAAAATGTCCCGATAGGTAAGTACACCGTCTATGTTGATAATAGAGAAAATAAGGAAATAAGTTTTTGTGAAACCTATTCCGGAACACTCGCACCCGAGCTTCTTTGGGATATCCATATTTCATACAACGGTCGTTCAACCAACTATACAAAAGATTATAAAGACATCATCATTGCCAGTATTAGTGATGATATGAATCCTTGGGAAAGTATTGCAGAATGGGGGAAAGGAGAATATCCATTCCCGCTTCCGGCTGATTATCCGAATGGAATTTTACTGACAGACACAAGCTGGTTCTCTAATTATGGTGAAAATATGATGGCTTATTATCCAGATGGTTATCCTGCCAATAGACCACCTTACCTCATAAAACCGGGATACTGTTTTATCACGGAAGAGTTAAATGAATTGCTGATAGATCAAGGTGACACAGGTATTGGATGTATGGATACGGCATATACACCAAGCTGGGATCAAATAAACACTTCGCTTCATACAGAACAGGAAAAGGCTTTCTTGGAACATAGAGCTTTTAGCATTCAAGATACCGGAAAATGGCTAAACAATACTGGAACTTCTACGTTGACTATTACGTTTACTCCTGCAAATTAAAAAGGGCTTAAGCGCCCCTTTTGATCTGCTGGCATAATCAAAAAGAATTAATCAAAATATAAAAGTGTTGTATAATTCTGAAATAATAATTAAGATACAAACAGGAGAAAGATATTGTTTTCCAAAAGAAGTATAAGAAGCCAGTTTCTTATCCAGCTTATCGTCGCTTCGGCGGCGCTCATCTTTATATTTTCCTCCTTTTTATACTTATTCATCAAACAATCGATCTATGACGAAAAGAGAGAAGAACTTCTCATTTTTGCGCAAAATGTAAGCTCCTATCAATCACTCGTTGAAGCACAAAAGAACGGTGCCGACTCTCTGCTTGGACTCTCAATGGAAATGGTTCCGCATCATGATCTTTATGATCAAATCAAGATGTATGAAACTGTCATAGATCAACGCACCTATCTCACCCTGCTCTATCCTTTTCAAAACAGAACGGACAGCTATATTAAAGCCAGCAAAGATATTACGGCTACTAAAAAGCTTCTCAAAGGTATACTCAGATCGATCATCATAATCAATGCCATTGGTTTTTTTGTCATTATCGTCTATGCAATCGGCCTTTCCAAAATGCTGATATCCCCGGTAATGACACTGAGCCGACGGCTTTCCAATATGAACGAGCATCTGATGCGTCCTATTAAAGTCAATGAGCTTCCTGAAGAATTTGAGCCTTTAGGTGAAACACTTAATCGTCTGATCGGGCGAATTCAGAATTTTGTTAAATATCAAAAAGAGCTTTTTATCGGTGCGGCACATGAACTGAAAACGCCACTTGCTGTCATCAAACTGAAAAATCAGGTAACATTGATCAAAGAGCGCTCATCTGCGGAGTATATTGAAGCGATTAAAGTTACCAACAATTCCGTTGACGATATGAATAAAATCGTTGCCGACATCCTCAATATCGGCCGACAGGAAGGTGCACAGCTTGAATCACCCACACGTGAAGATATCATGTTGCTGCTCAAACACAAGGCCAATGACTTCCAGCTGCTTGCCAAAGCAGAAGGCAAGACACTCATAGTACATCTTGAACCGGAAACGTTTATGGCTACCATGCAGGCCAATCTTCTAAATCAGATACTTCAAAACTTCCTGCAAAATGCCCTTAAATTTACACCTGAAGGCAAACAGATAATTATTCAAAGTACGCTTCATGACAGCGATCTGTTCATTGAGGTTATTGATGAAGGATGCGGTATTGATGATACTGTCGATCTTTTTGCACCTTTTAAACGATTGGGAAATAAATCCGGTGTCGGATTGGGTCTTTTTCTGGCCAAAAGTGCTTCTGATGCCATGGGTGCAGAGCTACATATCAATAATCGTACAGACGGACAAGATGGAACAATCGCTTCACTTAAACTCAAAAGCAAGCTTTGTTGTCCTTTACCTCACTAACTTTCAGCTACTTCAAATTAATCCAAGGTTTGTTTTGTTATAAATCGGACATCACTAACGATTGTATTGAGGTTTAAGAATGTCCCTATTGATAAATGATGAATGTATTGCCTGCGATGCCTGCCGCGAAGAGTGTCCTACCTTGGCTATTGAAGAGGGTGATCCAATCTATATTATTGACCCTGACCGATGTACAGAATGCCTGGGAACTTATGATGAACCGGCATGTATTGCGGTATGTCCTGTCGACTGTATTGTATCTGACAAGGATAATGTCGAGACCATTGCTGAACTCAAGTTCAAGCATGAACAGATTCTTCTGGAAGAGGAGTAAACCTTCATGGCAAAGCGGAGCGCTGTAATTGACATCGGTTCTAATTCAGTGCGCATGGTTATATTTGAAAAAACCAGCCGCTATGCCTTTCATCTTCTCCATGAAGTTAAAAGCCGTGTTCGTATCAGCGAAGGTGCCTATGAGAACAATGGCAATCTTCAAGATGCCGCGATCAAGCGTTCGCTAAAGGCACTTGACAACTTTTTATCCATTGCGCAATCCTATGATGTACGCAAAACACTCTGTGTTGCAACATCCGCCGTTCGGGATGCCCCCAATAAGAAATTTTTTCTGCACCATATCAAAGAAGTACTTGGTATTCAGATCAAAGTCATTGATGGTGAAAAAGAGGCCTATTTTGGCGGTATTGCCTGTGCCAATCTTCTGCCGGAGACGACGGCAATGACGCTTGATATCGGTGGCGGTTCTACCGAATGTGCCACCATTACAGATCGTACAGTCGATGAATATCTTTCACTAAATCTTGGAACCGTCAGACTCAAAGAGCTCTTCTTTGATCATGATGACATTAAAAGTGCAAAACACTATATTGATGAAGCACTCAAGGGACTGACATTTACTAAATATGAACATGTTATCGGTGTCGGAGGAACCATTCGGGCTCTTGGCCAGGCCATCATGCAACGCAGTGATTATCCGCTTGATAAACTGCACGGTTTTACATTCACGTATGATGAACTTGTAAAATTTGGCAATAAAATTCTTAAAGCCGATGATGAGAAGCTCAAACAACTCGGTATTAAAAAAGAGCGCTTTGATGTTATCAAGCCCGGAACCTTGATCTTAATGAAAATTCTGGAGCGGGTTGAATGTAAAACGGTAACGACCAGTGGAGCCGGTGTCCGAGAAGGTGTTTATCTGCACGATCTTCTTCGTCACAATAAAGACCGCTTCCCTGAACACTTTAACCCTTCTGTCCGCTACCTTTTAGACAACCATACAGTTGACACCCATTATGCCAATCAGCTAAGCAGCACTGCGAAGACCCTTTTTGATCTTTTGTCTGAGAGTTTTGATATTCCTGTACGCTATCGTTATGAGCTTTCTATTGCAGCCAGACTGTCACATATAGGAGAATCTCTTCACTTCTACTCCTACCATCAAAATAGCTACTATCTTATAAAGAGTGCTTTGGAATACGGCTTTGCCCATGAACAAATAATGCTGATAGCAACACTGGTCCGTTTTCAAAAGCGAAAACGACCTACAAAAAGTCATCAGGAGGTATATACAAGACTGCTGCCGGATGAAGAGGTGGTCATTAGACTGAGTTATATACTTTCTCTTGCCAACGCACTGTTAACACATCGTCCGAAGAACATTGATTTTCATTTGAAATTTGAGAATGATGTCTTAATTGTCAAGGCGTTACATCAACCACTCTATCTTGCATCAGAAGCCTTTAAAAGCCTTTCCTCACCCACAAAGCTGTCTGTTCATTTCCTTTAACCGAAAAGCTTTCAATCCATCGACCAGTTCCAGTTCCGAAAGGGTTAAAATCTTTGCCCGATCGTGAATTCGAAATGAGAAATTTTATCATTTGGTTTTGGATTATACGGATTGGCGAAAACAAGCTGAAGCGGACCCATAGGCGAAAACCACTCCAGGCCGATCCCATAGCCTCCGCGCGAAAATTCTGAGAGTGAATCTGTCCCGATCCATCCCCAGTCAAAAAAAGCCGACATACGCATTTTCGCTGAAGGTAACAGAGGCATACTGAATTCAAAATTATTTGAAAATGTCTGCTTCCCCCCTACCCGTACAAATTCACCGCTTATATCATTGATATAGTAGGGCATAGAATAGGCCTCATAACCGCGCACTGATCCAAGTCCACCCATATAGAAACGTTCTGCCAATGGAAGATACCCTGTATCTACACCAAGGTTATAACGGGATTTATATCGGAAAATCAGATCAAAACCGACCCACTCTTCCAAGCCTGTATATTTATTAAGCGTCGTACGGCTTTTGAAATAATCCGCATCGGCACCGAGACCGGATTTCTCAAAGCTTTGCGTCGCAAGCCATCCCTCGCGTGCAACATAAAAGTCATCCGTATTATCAAACGTTGCACTGATCGTCACCGCACTTTTGGAATAGCTTTCAAAGAAACGGCGTTGGTCTTCAGTATAGTTCGTAAGATTTACATCACCATAATCCACATTCGCAAAAGTGTATCCGAGATAACCGGTCACATGACGCGTAAAACGATGACCCGTACCCAGTGTGATTCCACTGGATCTTGTCGAGTAGTCATTATATTCGTATTCATTATAATAGATAGAAAAATTACCACTGAAATCACTGTCATTGAGCCGCGGGTTTGAAATATTGAAGGAGTAGTTTTTAGTCAATTGGGAATGTTCAGCCTGGACACCGACATTGATGCCTGATCCCCAGATATTCCGGTCATTGACACCGACACTAAGCAGCAGGCCGCCATAACTTCCGTATCCGCCGCCAAGCTGAATATTACCGGTCGCTGCTTCTTTTACTTTGACGACCAGGTCCATCGTATCTTCATCAATACGCTTCTCTTCAATCGTATTGGAATCAAAAAAACCGGTACGGCCCAATGCATTTCGGGAGTCTTTCAAATCGGTCAAAGAGTACATATCCCCCGGTCCAAGGTAGAGTTCACGCCGGATGAGACGGTCAAGGGTACGCGTATTGCCGGCTATGATAACATTGCGGATCCTCACCTTTTCACCCGGGATGATGCGATAAATCACATCCAGTGTCTTATTCTCTTTATCTTTGCGAAGATCCGGAATAACCTGTGCAAATGCATAGCCGAGATCAGCAATTTTTGTTTTAATACGATCAGAATCCTCTCGAAATGTTTTAATATTAAAAGCTTCATTCACTTTCAAAGAGAGCACTTCGCGAAGTACCTCGTCAGCTATAACCTCTTTTTCCTGTGAAAGTGTTATCGTGCTGGTACGATAAACATCCCCTTCATAAATCTGATAACTGATCTGAGCCGTATAATTGTCAAAATCCACTCGTGTAAACGGTTCATCTATTTTTGCATCCATATATCCGAACTGCATATAAAAATCACGTAAACGAAGCGGATCATACTGCAGCTGATCAAGCTTCATTTCACCGTCATTTCGACCCCAGAACCATCCCATGAATTCATTCTCTTTATTCGCCAACACCTCATCAAAAGTGTCCGGATCAAGACCGGCAACACCACCGTAACGCAATTTGTTAATAATGATCTTTTCGCCCTCATTGACAAGAAAAGTGACTGCAACACTTCCATTATCAAGATATTCTGTCTCAATCTCAACCACAGAATCGATCTTTCCCTCTTGCGAAAGTGCACTGATAATGCGCTTTTTAGTTGCTTCTACACGCTTTTTATCATACAGGGATCCCTTTTTTATCTCCAGGAGTTCATGCTGAAATTCACTATCATCTTCTTTCCACCCTTTCATCTCGACCTTCGAGACAATTGGCTTTTCCTTAAAATGAAACGTCAGGACACCGGCATCTTCACTTACTCTGATGTCCTCAAAATAACCCTGTTTGAAAAATGCTTTTATCGCTAAATCAAGTTTTTTGTCAGAAAGTGCATCCCCTGCTTCAAATCCTAGAATTTGATTGGCAACAGATTCAGATATATGTACGAGTCCTTCATATTTAACCGCTGTAATAGTGAGTGAAAAGGCAGGTAATGAAAGCATAAGCGCCAACACAATTTTCCAAAAATTCATTGTAGACATATCCGTTTAAAAAATAAGTCATGATTTTAGCATTCACTGCATTAATCCCGCGTAAATATTGAGGACTTTCTAACGACTTTAACGTTATGATAACATCCTAAAAAGGGAGCAGCATGAAGATTGGAATTATCGGACTTGGTTTGATGGGCGGTTCACTTGCACTCAGTCTTAAAAAACTTCCTTTCATTTCAGATATTTATGGCAGTGATCATAATAAAGTGCATCAGAAAACGGCGCTGGATCTACAGCTTGTCGATAAAATCGTCGACTTTGAAATGATTGCCCAATGTGACGTTATCTTTTTGGCTGTTCCCGTAGACGGAATCATCGCTATTTTAAAAAACCTTGAGGGTAAGATAACGCCTGATACCACAGTCATTGATCTTGGAAGCACAA
>DAOWOG010000333.1 GCA_030642185.1 Helicobacteraceae bacterium
ATCGTGACGCTGCATCTGGAGACGCAAGCCGGGATACCTGAGTACAAAGAATACCTGAAAAAAGCGTTTGATCCGGCTTTCGTTTCCAACCGAAATGATTATCTGATCCTGGGGATTCATAAAATGCTCTATTATGTTTACGAACGCGATGAATTCCATAAACTTTCCGCCATCCAGTATGAGACTGAGAAGCTTCAGGAGCTTAACCATACCCTTCAGGCGATCCAGTGGAAGATCAAACACGCCAGAGATGAACACGGTAACTACCTTTTTCTGACCTGGCAGCAAAACTGGCAGATCGAATTGCAAAAACGTTTGGCGCGGGGCGAGAAGCTTACCGCCGAATTGATCGCTGACCTTGCTTATATAAAAGAAGGGAGAGAAACAATCCTTGGCAGTTCAAATAATACATTTGAGACGATCACATCCACGATGATCTATATCGTAGGCAAGACGATCAAAACCCTCGGCGGCGAGCCGACTCTTCTCGGAGTCCAGTCACTCAAAAGTTTTATGTTGTTTTTTTAATCCAGGTCTCTGGCAGCATTCTTGATCTTGTTTGAAAAAACAGCCTTGATTATGAACGAAATCACTGCATCAAAGACTTGGATATTTAACCGGTGGAGTACTATAATAAACAAAAGCACTCCGATAAAGGGGATGAAATGCGTTATATCAAATTTTTCAAAGATATTGGTCTGGCTGATATCGGGCAGGTCGGCGGTAAAAATGCCAGTCTGGGTGAGATGGTTTCCGGTCTGGAGCATGCCGGTGTCAAGGTGCCAAACGGTTTTGCAATTACTGCTGAGGCGTACCGGTTACTGCTTTCGGAAAATCACCTTGAAGAGAAGATCGAGACGATTATCGCCGATCTCGATATCAATGATATTAAAAACCTGTCATTGCACGCTCAGCAGATCCGTACTCTTTTTATGCAAACGACTCTCCCTGAGATAGTGGAAAAAGAGATCATTGAGGCGTATGCCCTGCTCTCCAAAGAGTACGACAGTGAGGCGGTTGATGTTGCGGTACGCTCTTCCGGTACGGCTGAAGACCTTCCTGACGCCAGTTTTGCCGGACAACAGGAAACGTACCTTAATGTAAACACACCAGGGGATCTTTTGCAGACGGTGCGGCAATGTTTCGCCTCGTTATTTACGGATCGGGCAATCAGTTATCGTCACAGCAGGGGGTATGGGCACCTTGATGTTGGTCTCTCTGTCGGCGTGCAAAAGATGGTACGCAGTGACCTGGCCTCAAGCGGGGTGATATTTACGATCGATACAGAAAGCGGCTCTGACAATGTTATTATGGTCAACGCTATCTGGGGGCTTGGAGAGAACATCGTCGGCGGCAAGGTCACGCCTGATGAGTTTTATGTGTTCAAGCCGACACTGAAAAACGGTATTTCAACGATTATCAAGCGCCAGCTCGGAAGCAAAGAGATGAAGATGGTCTATTCGGCGGATGAGACAAGCACAGAAAACATTGAAACGACCCTGCAGGAGCGAGAGTCCTTTTCCCTGAGTGATGAAGAATTGATCCTATTGGCAAAGTATGCCCAGAGTATTGAAGAGCATTACACGCAACTTGCAGGTGAACCGCGGGCGATGGATATCGAATGGGCAAAAGACGGGAAATCGGGTACGCTCTACATTGTTCAGGCTCGTCCGGAAACGGTACAAAGCAAGCGGGTCAAGCATCTGCTGAGCACGTATAAACTGCGTGCATCAGAGAATGAAAAAGAGGTTCTGATAACAGGAATATCTGTTGGTGATAAAATCGGCAGCGGCAGAACTTCCATCATTGCCGACCTCTCCGATGCAGCCAGATTTAAAGCGGGGGATGTTCTTGTTGCCGATATTACCGATCCCGACTGGGAACCGCTGATGAAAAAAGCCTCGGCACTGGTTACAAACAAAGGAGGACGGACCTGTCATGCGGCGATCGTAGCCCGGGAGATCGGCATACCGGCCGCGGTCGGATGTGTTAATGCTACAGAGGTACTTCACGAGGGGATGGAGGTGACCGTCAGCTGTGCAGAGGGTGAAGAGGGATATGTCTATAGAGGATTGTTAAAATATGAGATTGAAGAGATCGACCTGAAAGATCTTAAAGCGCTCAAAACAAAACTCTTTATGAATGTCGGCAACCCGGAAAAAGCATTCAGTTTCGCCAATCTCCCCAATCAGGGAGTAGGATTGGCACGGATGGAGTTTATTATCAACAATACTGTGAAATGCCATCCCATGGCTTTGTGCGACCTTCAGCGGGGAAAGGCAGTTGATGATGAAGGATTGATTCGTGAATTCATGAAAGGCTATGCCGATCCAAAACGTTTTTTTGTGCAGAATCTGACCGAGGGGATCGGTATGATTGCCGCGGCGTTTTATCCTAAACCTGTGATCGTCCGCACAAGTGATTTTAAAAGCAATGAGTATAAACATATGGTCGGCGGAGAGCGCTACGAAGAGGATGAAGAGAACCCGATGATCGGCTTTCGCGGGGCGAGCCGTTATTACTCCAAAGAGTACCAGGAGGCTTTTGAGTGGGAGTGTGAAGCCCTTCGGATTGTCCGTGATGAGATGGGTCTCGATAACGTGAAAATCATGCTGCCGTTTGTCCGGACGCCGGAAGAGGGGCGCAAGGCCATTGCAGTGATGAATGAGCAGGGACTGGTACAGGGGAAAAACGGCCTCGAGATATACGCCATGTGCGAGATCCCCAGCAATGTCATTCTTGCCGACGAGTTTTTAAAGGTGTTTGACGGCTACAGTATCGGATCAAACGACCTGACCCAGCTGACACTCGGTGTTGACAGGGACAGCGC